>CACXHG010000039.1 GCA_902767355.1 uncultured Bacteroidia bacterium | reverse complement strand
TGTCTTGGGATAATTGGCCACGCGGGCGTCGTAGAGCGCCATCAGGGTATCGATATAACCTGCACGTGCCTTGGCGTCCTTGGTCTTGCGGTATGCCCAGCGCATCAGTTTCTGACCGTCGAGAAGCATGTTCTGGCTCGCGGTGGGCGGGCAGATAGCGTATGCCTGCCGCCAGGGGCCGATGGCCTCTTCGTTGTTGTTGTGCTTGAGGTACTCCTTGTAATATGAGAGATACTTTACACACTCGGCGCTGTCGGCACCGAATCTGCCTTGTGCGAATGCAGTCAGAGAAAGGACTGCCGCAAACATCATTGTCAAAATCTTTTTCATAGTGTAAAGTTTTAAAAAATTACCTGTATAATGTCTTGTGGAACCATGTGTCAAACAAGTTCAGGCCCACATTAAGTTTCACATAATTCTCCTTTACCAAATAGTTTGCCAAAGTACCAGTCTGCCCGATATCAATGCTGAAAGCGATGGAGGTCAAGCGGGTGTCGGCGGCGTTGGCAATGGGGAAACTGGCGCCGAAGGTTATTCCCATGCTGTTGATGGGAACATCGTTGAGGCAAAGATGGCCCTGATTGTAGTAAACGCCTGCCCTGTAGGACATTCTGCGGCCGTAGTGGCGCACGTCAAAGCGGCTGGGGATAAGTTCGCCGCCCAGGCGGAAGGAGTTCATGCGGCGGGTTGTCACATTTATTCCGGGGGCATTGTCGATAGTGCTTTTGCTCCAGTCCTGGGTTATGAAATCGAAGCCGAACATCCACTTGTCTTTCTTGCGAAGGGTGAAGCCGGCGCCTATTTCACTGGGAATCTTATAGTCTATCGGCGATTTTACTGAAGAGATGGTGTCCTGCGCAGAAGTGGTCTGCGCCAGCACCAGGTCGGTGTGCTCGCCGCCCATGTTGCTGCCTATCTTATAGGTTGCACCCAGGGTAAGGTCAGTGGTCTTGTTCAGATGGGCTGTGTATTGCACGCCGGCCTTCATGCCCAGGCCGCGGGAAACGCTGCTCCAGGAGCGGGTTATCTGGCGGTAGTGGCTGTTTGTGGTAAAACTTGTGCCGGAAGAGTGGACCGTGTTGCCAAGATAATATATGCCGTCCACACCTATGCTCAGATTGTCTATTATCTGCCAGCCGGCGCCAAGCACAAGCTGGTAGATGCCGCCCTTGCCCAGCTTGGAGTAGGACACATCGCCCATTTCCAGCAGGACCTCGTCGGCGTATTCGCGGGACACGAACTTGTAGCCTGTGGCCGAGAACGGCATCAGGCCGGCCTTGAAGGCTACCTTTTTGCCCAGCGGCAGCGAAGCCAGGATATGGTGGATGTTGAACATATTGTTCACGGAGCGCAGGGTGCCGCTGTCGGTGTCTTCTATGGAAGTAATGGCGTCGGCGGTGTACAATATGTTTTTCTGTGTCACGCCGAAATCCAGCATGAAGGCCCTGTTTTCGCGGGCCGTGACGGCAGCCGGGTTGACCCAGTTGATATAGGCGTTGTTGCGGTCGCCGATTGCTATGCCGCCCATCGCCAGGGAGTTCTGGCTTCCGAGAGTCTCCAGCGACCCGACCCCGTACATAGAGTAGGGAGAGAAGGCGTCGTAGGCCTGGGCGCGCAGCTGCACGGGCACAAGAGCCGCCACAAGCAGCGCTGCAAAGAGCGATATGAGATGATTTCTTTTCATATTTATGCCATTGCTACGTGAGCGAGCCCGTCCAGGACAAGGTTTTCTGCCAGGAGAACCTCGCCGGAAAGACCGGCTGCGAAAATATGCGCGTCGCCACCTGTCAGGATCACCTTGCGGTAGGGGTGGGCGTGCATATAGCCCTCAATTTCAAACTTTATGCCGAGTATATTGCCTGCGGCCAAGGCTGTGTCGAGGTCGTAGCCTATTGTGGATATGCTGTTTATGTCGCCGCTTGCCAGCACTGTCGCGGGCGTGCAGACGGGTATTTTGCGGGTGAAATGGCTCAGGGCGCGGTAGCGGGTGTTAAGCCCCAGGGAGATGGCCCCGCCAATGTAGTGGCCTTTGTCTATGAATTCCACCGTGGTGGCAGTGCCGAAATCGAAGAGGATGATGTCTTCTTCGGGCAGGAGTATGCACGCCTGCAGGATGGCCGCCATGCGGTCGGCGCCCATTCCGTCGGGCATGTTGTCCAGATACATATACAGGCTTTCTCCCTTCTCCACCCTGGAACGCACGAAATCTATGTTGAAATCAATGAACCTGCCGGCATGGATGCGAAGCACCTCTATGAGGGCCGTGTCGGTGTCGCGCACCGAGGCCAGCACTATGGTGTCATAGTCTTCGCGTACTATCTCTTTCAAATTGAAAGGATCCTCTACCCTCTGCATGGATATCTGGCGTTCGCCTTCATAGCGCGCCACTTTGCAGGAGGTGTTGCCGATGTCTATTACCAGGTTCATTTTTAAAGGTTCAAGATTGCAAAGTTAGCATTTCTTGCAATAAATCAACTGCTTTTTTGACGCTGCGCACATTTTCGCACTTTATAAAAAGCGAAGTCGGCCGCTGAACCATCTGATATTTGCGCCCGGCAGACTGTATGTGGCCGAGTATCCGTCCGAAAGTGTCGCTGTTGTAATAAGACGATGTCTGGTTGGACACGAAGTAAGCCAGCATATTGCCGTTTTTGAGAATTATCTTCTCGAAGCCCAGCTCCATAGCCTTCTGACGCAGGCGGACTATGTTTATAAGTTCGTCCAGCTGCTGCGGCACCGGCCCGAAACGGTCGGTCATCTCGGCCACGAAGGAGTCTATGAGGCTCTCGCTCTTCATATTGTCCAGCTCGCGGTAGAGGCGCATCTTTTCCTTGGGAACATTGATGTATTCGTCTGGGATGTATGCTTCTATGTCGGTATCTATATAGCAGTCAGACACCCAGCCGCCGGCTATCAGGCCGCCTGCGTCGGGACCCTGCGAGTCTATGTCCAGTTCGCTGCGCAGCTCGCTCATGGCCTCCGAGAGTATCTTCTGATATGTCTCAAAGCCCATCTCGGCAATGAAGCCGCTCTGTTCCGCCCCAAGCAGGTTGCCGGCGCCGCGGATGTCCAGATCCTGCATTGCTATATTGAAGCCGCTGCCAAGGTCCGAGAAAGTCTCTATGGCGTTCAGGCGGCTGCGGGCGTCGTCGGAAAGCATGTCCTGCGAAGGCACAATCAGATAGCAGTAAGCCTTGACGTTGCTGCGCCCCACGCGGCCGCGCAGCTGGTGCAGGTCGCTCAGGCCGAAATACTGCGCCCGGTTTATCAGCATCGTGTTGGCGTTGGGTATGTCCACGCCGTTTTCCATGATGGTGGTGGACACCAGGATGTCGTAGTCGCCGTCTATGAAGTCGAGGATCTTCTTTTCCAGAGTGGCGGCTTCCATCTGACCATGGGCCACGCAGATGCGCGCCTTGGGGCAGATGAGCCTTATCTGGTCTGCCACTGCATCTATGTCCTCCACCCTGTTGTGGATGAAATACACCTGCCCGCGCCGCTCAAGCTCGCTCTCTATGATTTCCTTTATAGTGTCGCTGTCCCAGTCTATTATCTCCGTATGGATGGGAATGCGGTTGGGCGGAGGGGTGGAAATGATGGATATGTCCCTGGCGCCGAGCAGCGAGAACTGCAGGGTGCGCGGGATAGGCGTGGCGGTCAGAGTGAGGGTGTCCACATCTTTTTTGAGCATGCGCATCTTTTCTTTGGCGCTCACTCCAAACTTCTGCTCCTCGTCTATTATAAGAAGACCTAAATCTTTGAATATTATCTCTTTGCCAAGAATCCTGTGGGTGCCTATGAGTATGTCTATCTTGCCTTCGCGCAGCCTTTGGGCTATCTCGCGCACCTCTTTGGCGGTTTTCAGGCGGCTGATGAACTCTATGTTGCAGGGAAAATCCTTAAGCCGCGAGCAGAAAGTGTGGTAGTGCTGCAGGGCCAGGATGGTGGTAGGCACCAGCAGCGCGACCTGTTTGCCGCCGGCCACCGCCTTGAAGGCGGCCCGGACAGCCACTTCCGTCTTGCCGAAACCCACGTCGCCGCAGATAAGGCGGTCCATGGGATGGTTGTCCTCCATGTCCTCTTTCACATCTTCCACCGCCTTGTGCTGGTCCGGGGTGTCTTCATACATAAAGGAGGATTCCAGTTCCTGCTGCAGATAGTCGTCGGGCGGGAAGCTGAAGCCGGGGGCGCTGTAGCGCTCGCTGTAGAGTTTTATCAGATCGGCGGCTATGTCCTTGACCTTGCTCTTGGTGCTGTTCTTGAGCCTCTCCCAACTCTTGCTGCCGAGCTTGTATATCTTTGGCGGCTCGCCGTCGGCGCTCTTGTAGCGGCTGATGCGATGGATGCCGTGTATGGAAACAAATATCACGTCGCCATCCTTGTAGGTGAGCTTGATGGCCTCCTGCATCTTGCCGTTGATTTCGGTGCGCACAAGGCCGCCGAAACGACCCACGCCGTGGTCTATATGTACCACATAATCGCCTATGTTAAAGGCCATCAGGTCGTTGAGCGTGAGGCGCTCGCTGCTGGTAACTTCCCGCTTGGTGACTATTTTGTGGTAGCGCTCGAAAATCTGGTGGTCGGTGTACCAGCACTGCTTCTCGCTGTTGCTTATATAGCCTTCGTGCAGGGAAATGGGTATGAAATCCACATTGCTCCCCCCTTCAGCACCGGAGAGTATCTGCTTTAGACGAACCGTCTGGTTGAGCTGGGGAGAAAGGATATGCACCTGGTAGCCGGCTTCTTCGCGGGCGGCTATGTCGCTGAGCAAGACCTCGAAGTTCTTATTGAAGGCCGGCTGCGGCACCACCTGCGAAGCGTTTTTATTCTGATATTGTATATCCTCGCAGAAATCCCAGTAGATGAAGTTTTCGCCCAGCTGGTCAAGCAGCGGCACGTATTCTTCAGCCTCGTGGTTTTCGAACAGGTTAGGATAAATATCCACCGACGGCACATTCTCTATGGTGCGCTGGCTGTCGGCATTGAAGCGGGATATGCTCTCCACCTCATCGCCGAAAAAGTCTATCCTGTAGGGATAATTGTCGGCGTAGGAAAATATGTCTATGATGGATCCGCGCAGCGAAAACTCTCCCGGAAGGGTCACGAAATCCACCTTCCTGAAACCTGCGTCAAAGAGCACCTCCCTCACGAAATCATGGCTCAGGCTGTCACCTTTCTTGATTGAGATGACGCTGCTGAGAGTGTCTTTTTTCTTTAATACTTTCTCCTGCAGCGAATCGGTGTAGGTGACTATTATGAGCGGGGCCTGGATACTGGTCAACTGCTTGTTTAGAAGCTTTTTAGAGATGCTGGTGCCACTGTCTGCCACAGCCTTTTCCAGATTGGTGGGCAGGCCGGAAAAATCGAAGGCTTCCATGGCCTTTATGGCCGCCGTACGCTGTACCTTTACAGAGGCCGCCTTTACCGACTGGGACGACTTGCCGTCGCTTGTTGCGGGAAAATAATAAATGCAGTCGTCGGTAAAGAAATTGTCGAGGTCGCTGGTAAAGAACAGGGCCTCTTTTTTGGTGTTGAAACAGACTATATTAAGACTTTGCCTGTCAAGCCGGGACAGTACATTGGCAAGAAAAACGGCCTTGCAGGAAACCCCTCCGTTAAGATTATCGAATTTCAATCTCTTCATAAAACTTCCTTAACTGACCTGTGTCCGTCTTGTCCAGTTTTTCCCATTGATTAAGCATTTTATCTTCCGAAGAGCGAGTCTGCTTCAGTTCTTTTCTGATCTTGTCCAGATCTATATAATGGTAATCGCCAGATTTCTTCTCAGAGAATATAGCCGCCTTTCGCTTGAGAGAGCGGCTGCAGGCCTCACTGTTGAGATATTTGTTTTTGGCAGTCATTTCTGCGGGCATATATTCGCCTGCGACTACCATCAGCGGCACCATCTGGCTTGTGGGAGGATATCCAAGTGCGGCCCACATAACCGCTTGCTGCGGGTCCTCGCCGGGGTTTACCCCCTCCACTATGGTCACTGCACAGGTAGATTTGCGGGGAATGAAATCCTTGTCCAGAAAGAAATCGTTGCCTCTTTCAAGAGGGTCGAAACCTATATGGGACTGCCAGTAGCTGCGCGAGAGACTGTTCATAATCCACACGGGGTCTATCTTGGCACCACTCTCAAGACGGTCTTTGATCTGCTTTGAGGCATTGTCGTAGCGCACATAGCCCTGCCCCTTGCCTTCGCGGCCGCTGAAGGAGTAATTGCTGCGTATCAGATAGCCGTCGGGGGCAACTGACTCGTCGTTCACATCGTATTTAACCCAGGTATAGTTATTTACCTCATAATAAGCAGCGCCGCCAAAAGAGTCTATCACCCCGAAGTTGGTTTCAAGACCGTAAGGGGCCTCCAGGCTGGAGAGCAGCTGCTCGAAATCTTCCAGGGTGGCGCAGCAGCAGAGCGCCTTGTACATGACTATCCCTTCCCTGTCCATAAGCTCATCTGGGGTATTGTCGCCTTCCTGCCTTATATTATAGGATACGGTGTTCATTATGGAAAAGCCGGCGCTGTTGACCCCGCTCCAGGCTTCCGGATCCCCTCCCTTGCTGTTTGAAAGATACAGGAAGCTGTATTTTATATCCGCTCCGGCAGGGGCATAGTTGATGCGGTTCTGCATATAGCCGCTGTCGCGGTTTTTCCATATCTCTGGGCGGCCGCTTGCGGTGACTTTGCCGGAAAAGATGGCAGAAGTGCAGCACATGGCTGCTGCCGATGGCAATATCAGCAGAAGAAGGACTGTAAGAATGTATGAAAGGCGACGCATTGTGCTTTAAAACAGTGTATTGTCTGCTGGTAGCCGGCTCAGGCCGAGGTGGCTGTAAGCCAGATCGGTGGCTTCGCGCCCGCGAGGGGTGCGGCGGATGAAGCCTTCCTTTATCAGGAAGGGCTCGTAAACCTCCTCGAAGGTGCCCTGGTCCTCGCTGATTGCGGTTGCAATGGTAGATGCGCCCACAGGACCGCCTTTGAACTTTTCTATAATGGTGGAAAGTATCTTGTTGTCTATCGCGTCAAGGCCACGCTTGTCTATATTTAGGGCGTTCAGGGCGTATTTGGTAATGGGCAGGTCTATGGTGCCGTTGCCCTTGACCTGGGCAAAGTCGCGCACCCGGCGCAGCAGGTTGTTGGCAATACGCGGCGTGCCGCGGCTGCGCATGGCTATCTCGGTGGCGGCGGAATCTTCTATCCCTATATTCAGGATGGAAGCGCTGCGCTTGATGATATTGCTCAGCACCGGGTAGTCATAATACTCCAGATGCTCCTGTATGCCGAAACGGGCCCTGAGCGGCGAAGTGAGCAGGCCGCTGCGGGTGGTGGCGCCTATGAGGGTGAATGGACTCAGGGAAATCTGCACGCTGCGGGAACCTGGCCCCTTGTCTATCATAATGTCTATGGTGAAATCTTCCATGGCAGAGTAGAGATACTCCTCCACTACGGGGCTCAGACGGTGTATCTCGTCTATGAAAAGCACGTCGCCAGGCTCCAGGCTGGTGAGCAAGCCGGCCAGGTCGCCGGGCTTGTCCAGCACGGGGCCGGAAGTGATTTTCATATTCACGCCCAGCTCGTTGGCCACAATGTGGGCCAGGGTTGTCTTGCCCAGGCCGGGAGGGCCGTGAAAGAGTATGTGGTCCAGGGACTCCCCTCTGATAATGGCAGCCTTGACGTATATCTTCAGCTTTTCAATGATGGCATTCTGGCCGCCGAAGTCGTCGAACTGCCCGGGACGGATCTTATTCTCAAAATCGGTGTCCCGCGACTCTATCTCTTCCCTATTTTTATATGATACTTTTTCGCTCATAGTTTTCAACCAACAGACAAATATAAGATAAAATTATTGAATCTTTTTTTAGCTCTATTTTCTGCCTGTTGAAAGTGTTGATAAATTAATTTTTCGCCTTCTGAAGTAGTTGCAGGCCGTTTTTTGGATGTTGAAAGTTGTTAGTTGCGATGTTGAGAAAAATTGAAAAGTTGTAGATAAAACAATCCATTGTTGATTACCTACAACTTTTCAAAAGTTTTCAACAGCAATTAACAGTTTTTTCAACTGCTAGTCGCTGAGTTTAGCTTTGAGGAACTCGCGGTTGAGGCGGGCGATGTGGTCCACGGTGATACCCTTAGGGCACTCCATTTCGCAGGCACGGGTGTTGGTGCAGCTGCCGAAACCGAGGGCGTCCATAGTGTCCACCATAGCCTTTGCGCGGCGTTTTGCCTCTATCTTGCCCTGGGGAAGGAGAGCCAGCGAGCTCACGCGAGCCGCAACGAACAGCATTGCAGAGCCGTTCTTGCAGGTTGCTGCGCAGGCACCGCAGCCTATGCAGGCCGCTGCGTCCATACTCTTGTCGGCATCATCTTTCTTGATGGGGATGGCATTGGCATCGGGCACACCGCCTGTGTTGACTGATATAAAGCCGCCTGCCTGGAGAATCTTGTCGTATGCACGGCGGTCAACCACCAGGTCTTTGATGATGGGGAAACCGCTGCTGCGCCAGGGCTCGATGGTGATGGTGCTGCCGTCTTTGAACTTACGCATGTAGAGCTGGCAGGTAGTAACCCCGCTCTCAGGACCGTGTGCACGGCCGTTGATATAGAGCGAGCAGGCTCCGCAGATGCCCTCGCGGCAGTCATGATCGAAGCTGACAGGACCGCTGTGACCCTTGCAACCCTTGTCGAAAGCAACCGGATTAATCTTCTCGTTAACAAGTTGCTCGTTGAGAATATCCATCATCTCAAGGAAGGATGTGTCGGGGCTGATGCCGTCCACATTGTAAGTCTCGAAATGACCCTTTGCCTTGGCGTTCTCCTGACGCCATATTTTAAGTGTGAATTTCATAATCCTTAGTCCTTATAGTTACGGGTTGCAACCTTGCAATATTTGAATTCCAGAGGCTCCTTGTGGAGTTCGGGCTCGTTTTCTCCCTTGTATTCCCAGGCAGCCACGTACATAAAGTTTTCGTCGTCGCGCTTGGTCTCGCCTTCTTCGGTCTGCATTTCCTCGCGGAAGTGTCCGCCGCAGGATTCGCGCCTGTTGAGGGCATCTGTGGCCATCAGCTCGCCAATCTCCAGGAAATCCGCCACGCGCAGGGCTTTCTCAAGCTCCTGATTGAAGTGCTCGTTGTCTCCGG
>CACXHG010000038.1 GCA_902767355.1 uncultured Bacteroidia bacterium | reverse complement strand
GCGACCCCGACCTTGGCAAGGTCGTGCTCTACCAACTGAGCTATTTCCGCGTTGGGATTGCAAATGTAGTAATAAAAATCAGTCCCGCAAATTTTTTTTAAATGACTGTGGAGAATTCGCGAAGGAAACGCACGTCATTTTCGAAATAGTTGCGAAGGTCCTTGACCTGCCATTTGAGCATCGCGATGCGCTCCACGCCCATGCCGAAGGCGAAGCCGCTGTATTCGCTGGGGTCGATGCCGTTGGCCTTGAGCACGTTGGGGTCCACCATGCCGCAGCCCATGATCTCCAGCCAGCCGGTACCCTTGCAGATGTTGCAACCCTTGCCCTTGCAGATGTTGCAGCTCACGTCCACCTCGGCACTGGGCTCGGTGAACGGGAAGTAGGACGGACGCAGACGTATCTTGGTGTCGGCGCCGAACATCTCCTGCGCAAACAGCAGCACGGCCTGCTTGAGGTCGGCGAAAGACACGTTCTTATCTATATACAAGCCCTCTACCTGGTGGAAGATGCAGTGCGCGCGGGCGCTGATGGCCTCGTTGCGGAACACGCGGCCCGGGCACACGACGCGTATGGGCAGCTGCCCCTTCTCCATTGTGCGCACCTGGATAGACGAGGTGTGCGTGCGCAGAAGGATGTTGTTGTCCGTCTGATTATTGATAAAGAAGGTATCCTGCATGTCGCGGGCGGGATGCTCCGGCGGGAAATTGAGGGCGCCGAACACGTGCCAGTCGTCCTCTACCTCGGGCCCCTCGGCCACGGAATAACCGAACTTCTTGTAGATGGAGAGTATCTCCTCGCGGGTGATGGAAATCGGGTGGCGCGCCCCCAGTTGCATCACATCGCCCGGCATGGTAAGATCTTCGCCGGAAGCGGCGCTGTCGCAGCTGGCAAGGGTCTCCCGGAGCTCATTGATGCGCTGCTGGGCCTCGTTTTTAAGGATATTGAGCCGCTGGCCGAACAGGCGCTTCTGGTCTGCCGGAACGGTGCGGAACTCGTCGAAAAGAGCCGTGATTTCGCCCTTCTTGCCGAGCAGCTTGACCCTTATGTCTTCTATCTCCTGCTCTGTCTTGGCCGAAAGATCCTTGATCCGGGCCGACAGTTCATCTATAATACTTTCGTTCATCTAAAAAGAAATTAGGCTGCAAAGATAATCTTTTTTACAGATATTCGCCCTTGTCCGCAGCGGTTAAATCCACGAGTATCTCCTTCACCGCATCGTCGGCCCTCGGGCACACCATGAGCACGTTGTCGCTGTCCACCACCATATAGTCCTGCAGGCCTTTCACGATGATGAGCTTGCTCTTGTCGCGGCCCACAATGATGCTGCCGCCAGTGGCGCTCACGCGGGCGTTGGCATGCACGATGTTGCCGCCCTCGTCCTTGTCGGATATATAGGAATACAGCGACTCCCATGTCCCCAGGTCGCTCCAGCCGAAGTCGGCGGGGAACACCCAGGCCTTGCGCGTCTTCTCCATCACGCCGTAGTCTATGGAGATGGACGGCGAATTGTTGTAGCTGTTCTGTATGAAATCCTTCTCTGCGGCCGTGTAGTACACATTGCGGCCCTTGGGGTTGAAGAGCTCCGTCATTTCGGGCAGGTAGCGCTCCATCTCCTCCTTGATGGTCTTGAGGTTCCAGATGAAGATACCGGAGTTCCACAGAAACTCGCCGCTCTCATAAAAGACGGTCGCCAGCTCCAGATTGGGCTTCTCCGTGAAGGTTTTCACCTGAAAGCCATCCTTGGGCGTGCCCGGCTCGGTGCGGACGTCCTTGTTGAACTGGATGTAGCCGAAGTTGGTATTGGGGCTGGTGGGCTTGATGCCGATGGTGAACAGGCGGTCGTGGGTGGCCGCATAGTCCATCACCGCAGACACCGTCTCCACGAAATTGACCTCGTCGGTGATAATATGGTCGCTGGGCGCCACCGCCACCACGGCCTCCGGGTCGCGGCTGAAAAGCTTGTAGGTGGCATAGGCTATGCAGGGCGCGGTGTTGCGCTTGAACGGCTCGAAGAGGATGTTGTCGTCCGGAATGCCGGCTGCCTGGGCGCGCACCACTTTCTGATACTTTTCGCTGGTGACTATGAGGATATTTTCCCGCGGCACGATGTGCGCGACGCGGTCTATGGTCATCTGCAGCAGGCTTCGGCCGGTGCCCAGAAGGTCTATGAACTGCTTGGGCATATCATTGCGGGACAGCGGCCACAGCCTGCTGCCTACGCCGCCCGCCATTATGATGCAATATCTGTGTTGGTCAGTCATATAAAGAATACTTGTCTATCAAAGGTAGTAAATATCTGCAAGGTCTGCAAAAAAGAAGCCGAGGTCTTCATAAAAAGACCCCGGCTTCGGGTGTTTAACAAAATATACGACCAGAGGCTTAAAGGGTCACTTTAATGCTCTCCAGATATACCGCATAGCCGCTGCCGTTATAAATTCTGAAATATGTGCAGCCGGCGGGAACGGCAAATGTCTCCACCTTGCCGCTTTCGTCCAGGGTGCCGGTGAGGGCTGTGCCCTCGGGCTTCTCGGCCGTCCCGGCGTAAACCGTCAGGTTATCCTGATAGTAGATCTTGGCGGGATGGCAGGTCAGGGTGATGGTCTTTATCTCGGAAGGCATGGCGGTCTTGTTGGCCACATAACTGCCGTTCTTTTTGAACTGGATGCCGTTGCCGAAGTTGGCTACATTCAAAATATAGAAGTCATACGCACCCTCGGTGATGACGGTCTCCTCTGCCGGATAGGCAGTCGGCAGTTTGGCGTCTGTCACGGTGACAGTGCCGTCGTCGGGAATCACGGGCTCGAACTTCTCCAGGAACCAGCCGGACTTGACCTGGGTCTTACCGTTGTGAGAAGAGCGGTAACCTTTCATCTTTATCTTGTCGCCCTCTTTGAGGCCGAGGGAGGCATAGCTCTTGTCATTCTTGGCGCCGTAACCCAGCTCGGTGGCGGTCAGGCCATAGACATACACGGTGCCGGTTTCGTCGCTCAGGTCAAAGTTGCCGTAGGTGCCATCAATCTTGCCGCCGATGGTACCTTCGAGTATATACACCTGAGTTTCAGACTCTTCTGCCGCCAGGAACTCTGCCACAGTCACGGCCTTGGGGCCGTCGGCCAGCTTCTCGATGAACCATGCCGATTTTACCTGGGGCTTTCCTTCGTGAGAAGAGCGGTAGCCGCGTATCTTTATCAGGTCGCCGTCTTTGAGGCCGAGCGATGCGAAGCTCTTGTCGTTGTTTGCGCCGTAGCCCAGCTCGGTGGCGGTCAGGCCGTAGACATACACGGTGCCGCTGGCATCGGTCAGGTCGAAGTTGCCGAAGGTGGTGTTGATCCTGCCGCCGATGGTGCCGACCAACTCATAGACTGCGCTGTCGGACTCCTCTGCAGCCAGGAAATCGGCCACGCTCACGGTGACGATGTTGCCCTCCTGGTTTACAGTGAATTCCACTTCGGAAGACTCGCCCTTGGCGGTTGTGGTAGAGATAGACATCACAGCCACGCGGCCCATGCCGGCGTTCTCAGCTGCGCTAAAGTTCAGGGTTACGTTCTCGCCGTCTTTTTCCGCGCCTTTGTAGCTGATCCAGTCGGCATCGTAATCTACCTTCACGTCAGCGCCTTTGACCTCGGCCTTGACGCTGAAGTCCTGACCCTCTTTAGGCAGGGTGACGCTATCTTCTTCCAGAGCGATAAGGCTCTTGCTGTGAGAAACATATACTGCATCGACCGTCTCCCAGGTATCCCTGAAGAGGGTGAGTTCCTTGACTTTGACAGTGAGCACGTCGCCCATGGCAAGGTCCTTTTCCTTGAAGCAGACCTTATCTTCAAGCTTCTCGTTCAGCAGGCCGTAAACATACACGGTCCCTGTTTCGTCGGTCAGATCGAAGTTGCCGTAGGTGGTATTCACTATGCGAGTGATTGCGCCGGTAATCAGATACTCGTCGGTATTGGCTCCGAGAGCGAGATAGTCGGCGATGGAGATGGTCGGGGTTTCGTCGCCCTGACCCTGGCCGGCGGCCTGGGTCACGGTAAGCTCTACCAGCGGCTCAGCCTCGAGGGTAATGTCGGTGCTGCCCACTGCGCCCACTGCGCTGTAGAAGCCCACCTTGCCGCTGCGCTCTGCGCCATCGTTGGGGGCCACGGTGATTTTGACTGTCTCATTGCCCTGTCCGTAGGCGGGCTCTACGCTGATCCACTCGGGAGCGTTGGCCACCCAGGCACCGTCGGCCGTAACATCGGCCGTGAAACTGTTGCCGTCGGCAGCAATCTGCTCTGCAGTTGTGCCTACGGTGATGTTGCGGGCCATGGGGCCGGCCATATAGTCGCGGGTGCAGGCTGCAAATGCTGCCAGAGCGACTGCCGCGGTGAGAAGAATGCTATATATCTTTTTCATATTCTGTCTCCTCCATAATTAGAAAGTGATTCTTGCACCCAGCTGGCAGCGCCAACGCGAAGCGAAGTCGCTGATATTGATGGTGTAAGGGCTGTACTGATAGGTAGGGGTGGCATTGCCCGCTGCGTCCTTGGTCACGCCGGTGACTTTGAGCACACGCAGGTTGTAGGAACCGCCGTAGTAGAGACCCCACTCGCGGTTGATCAGGTTGCCGATATTCATAAAGTCGGCGAAAATCTGGATCTTGCTGCCGCGCGCGCGGTTGTAGATGAAGTCCTCGCCCACGTGCAGGTCGAAGTGGTGCTCGAAGGGAGCCAGGCCGGCATAGCGGGTGGACCACTGGCCGCGGTGAGAGAGCAGATACTGGTCGTTGCGGATATAATTCTCGAACTTGGCGCCGTCGGCAGGGCTGACCCAGCTCATCTGGGGAACTTCTTCTGCTGTAGGGATATACATAAGGGAGTTACCCTTGTAACCGTCGCCGTTGAAGTCGGCAGTCTCGTTGTAGGTGTAGCAGTAGCGCTGGCCGCTCTGTCCGGTGTAGGTCAGGGCGATGTTGGTTGCCAGACGGCCGCCCAGGTAAGGCTTGGAGTTGTAGCTGATCACTCCCATCAGTTTGTGAGGGCGGTCGAAGAGCGAGTAGCTCAGCTCGTCGGCGTTGGTATCCACACTGTAGTTGTATTTCCAGTTGGAGTAAGCCACGCTGGAGGTGCCGTCGTTCACGCTGTAGGAGTGGCCCCAGGTGTAGGATGCCATCAGGTTCAGGCCCCAGTCAAAGCTCTTCTCTACCTTGCCGCTCAGCGAGTAGGTGTAGCCCTTGTTGGTATTGCTCAGGGCCACGATGGTAGAGTAGGCGCTGCTCATGGTGCTGTAGAAAGGCGCCGTGGGGGTATTTGCACCGGCGCTCACGGGATAAACCACATTTTCGCTGGTGATGGCCAGGTTCTGGAAGAACACGTTGTTCAGGGTCTTGGAGAACAGGGCGTCGAAAGTAAAGTTCCAGCCGCCGCTGTAGCTCTTGTCAAAGCCCAGGTTCACGCGGAACACCTGGGGATATTTGAACTTGCGGTTCATGGTGTTGATGGTGGCGCCGCTGTTGCTGGCCTGCAGCACACCGCTCTTGATAAAGGTCTCGTAAGGATTGCTGGTGAAAGGATTTACGCCCTTCTCCTCTGCCGCAGCCATAAGGTCGGAGCCTTTGACCATCACGCTCTTGGCCTCCATGCCGTTGTTGTTGTAGGCGTTGGACAGCCATACGAAGGGCACGCGGCCGGTGAACAGGCCCGCGCCGCCGCGCAGCACTGCGGTGTGCTCATCGTCCAGATAGAGGCGGAAGCCGACTCGCGGCGAGAGCAGTATGCTGGCCTTGGGAGTCTCGCCCACGCGCGCATTGTAAAGCTCGGGGAAGCTGTCCTTGAAACCTTCTGCATACTCGTTGAAGCCGGGGTTCTCGGTGGGTTTGTTCAGCAGCAGGGGCATGTCGGCGCGGATGCCGTAGGTCAGGGTGAAGTCGCGGGTGGGCTTCCACTCGTCCTGAGCATAGAGGCCGAACTGGGCTGCCCATGTGGTAGCGCCCCAGACGGGAGTGCCGCCGGTCAGCTCGGGATCGGCGTAGTTATAGTAATAGGTATCTACATTATCCTTGAAATAGTTTGCCACGCTGGTATAGTAATACTCGCCGAAGGCATACTGGCGGAAGATGTTGTAGAAGCGGAACAGCTCGTTGTGGGTACCCAGGGTGATGTTGTGCTTGCCGGCAAAGATAGAGAAGTTGTCGGTAAGGGTGTAGGCGTCGGAGTGCATCGCGTTCTGGCCGGAAGAGTACTCGGTGCCGAGGTTGATGCCGTAGGTGTCGCCGCTGATGTAGATGTTGGCGCCCTGGTAGGGATATTCGCGGTGGTCGCGCACGAACACTGCCGTTGCGCGAAGCTCGTTGCTCATCATCTCATTGATGCGGCTGTTGAGCTCCAGCACGAAGGAGTTGGTGTAATCGACCATCTTGTAGGAAGAGTTGTTGAAGTAGTATGAGTTAGCACCCGAGCCGTACTGGTCGGCGAAGGCGTGTGCAAACTGGTAGCGGAACATCAGCTTGTTGTCGGTGTTGATGTTCCAGTCCAGACGCAGCAGGGCGTTGATGGACTGGTCCTGGATCTGATGGGGAGTGTAGCTCTCGGCAAAGTTCTCTGCCGGGCCGTACTTGGAAGCGTAGCGCTCCAGGATGGCGTCGGCCAACTGGGTGGTGAAGCCGGTGCCCACGAACTTCTGGCCGGGCAGGTTGGTGGTCTGGCCGTTCACAATCACAGGGAAGTTGGTGTCCTCGTAGCGGTCTGCACCCTCCACGCCCAGAGGCTCGGTGTTGCTGAAGTCCTTGGTGTAGTAGCCCTCGTAGGGGTTATATACGCTGGGATAGCTCTTCTTGTAGAACTCGCCGCTGGCAAAGAAGAAGAGTTTGTCTTTGATGATGGGGCCGCCTATGGTCGCGCCGGCGGTCATAGTGGCCTGGGTGTCATATTTGGTGCGGGTTGCGCCCTCTGCCAGCTTGCCAGGGGTCGTGCCCACAAAATCCTGATTGTAATAGTGGCCGTATGCCGAAGCCTTGAACTGGTTGGTACCGGACTTGGTGATGGCGTTCATGGCGCCGCCGGTGAAGCCGCTCTGGCGCACGTCAAACGGGGCGATGACCACCTGGATCTCTTCGATGGCATCCAGGGCGATGGGGTTGGCGCCCGTCTGGCCGCCGTTGGTGCCGCTGGCTGCCAGGCCGAAGGCGTCGTTGCTGATGGCGCCGTCTATCTGGAAGCTGTTGTAGCGGTTGTTGCTGCCGGCGAAGGAGATACCGCCGTTTTTATTGACGGTGGCCTGCGGAGTGTACTTCACGATGTCGTAGATGCTGCGGTCCACAGTCGGCATGGTCTCCACTGCGGTGTGGCCGAAGTGGTCGCCGGCGCCGGTCTTGGTGGCATTGAAGCTCTTGTCGCTCACAACATACACTGCGTCCAGAGTCTCGGAAGCACGCATCTCAAGGTTGAGCTCGTAGGGGTCGCCCAGCTTGAGGGTGATGTCGGTAATCTCAACGGTCTCCATGCCGATAAACGAAACCTCTACTGTGTAGGGGCCGCCGATACGCATACCATTGATAATAAAACGGCCGTCTGAGTTGGCGGCTGTCGCATACTGAGTGCCTGAAGGGATGTGCTTGGCTATCACGGCCGCACCCGCAAGGGGCTCCCCTTCCACGTCGGTGATAAGGCCGTTCATGGAAGATGTAGTGACCTGTGCATAAGCCGATACACCCGCAAACACTATCGCCAGGGTGGCGACGAAACGTTTAAGGAATCGGTTCATTATAATAAAGATTGGTGTTGTATTTCTTGCTCGGGGCGCAAATTTATTATTTTTTCGCACACTATTGGCAATAATTTATAAGTAAAAAGACAACAATATATTTCGATTTGCGTATATTTGCGGCCTGAACATTTGGGGTGGACAGATTTGGCATTGCTTGCAACCACCACTTAAAAAATGCTAAAATTATGAATCACAACTATCTTTTTACTTCCGAGTCGGTGAGCGAAGGGCATCCCGACAAAGTGGCGGACCAGATTTCCGACGCAGTACTTGACGAATTTTTACGGCGCGACCCCGCAAGCCACGTGGCCTGCGAGACTTTTGTGAGCACCGGCATGGCGCTCATAGGCGGCGAAGCCACCAGCGAGGCCTATGTCGATATCGAGAAGGTGGCCCGCGACACAATCCGCCGCATAGGCTACACCAAAGGCGAATATCAGTTCGACGCCAACTCCTGCTCCGTGCTGCTGGCACTGCACGAGCAGAGCGGCGACATAGCCCGCGGCGTGAACCGCGCCAGCGAAGACGAGCAGGGCGCCGGCGACCAGGGCATGATGTTCGGCTACGCCTGCACCGAGGGCGAGGAGTACATGCCCCTGCCGC
The DNA here is from genome assembly GCA_902767355.1 of uncultured Bacteroidia bacterium. GTDB lineage: Bacteria > Bacteroidota > Bacteroidia > Bacteroidales > UBA932 > Equibacterium. Next base: position 4,355 of record CACXHG010000038.1, on the reverse strand, counting down.
TGATGCTCTCCCACAAGACGCTGCGCATACTGGCCGACATACGCCGCCAGGCCGACTCCCCCATGCCCTACCTGCGCCCCGACGCCAAGAGCCAGTTCACAATAGAATACGACGGCGCCACCCGCCGCCCGAAACGGGTGCACACCATTGTGCTCTCTACCCAGCACGACGAATTCGACAGCGACGAGGCCATGGCCGCCCGCATACGCGCCGACGTGGAGAATGTGCTGCTGAAGCGCCTGCGCGAGAGCCTGGAGCCCCAGATCGCGGCCCTTTTCGACGACAATCTCATACTTCACGTCAACCCCACAGGCAAATTTGTGATCGGCGGCCCTGCCGGCGACACCGGCCTCACCGGGCGCAAGATCATAGTGGACACCTACGGCGGCCGCAGCGCCCACGGCGGCGGAGCCTTCTCCGGCAAGGACCCCAGCAAGGTGGACCGCAGCGCAGCCTATGCCGCCCGCCACATAGCCAAGAATATGGTGGCCGCCGGCGTATCCGACGAGATGATGGTGCAGATATCCTACGCCATCGGCATCGCCCGCCCCTGCAGCATCTTTGTCAACACCTTCGGCACCAGCCACAGCCCGCTCTCCGACGCCGAGATAGCCGAGGCCATAGGCCGCACCTTTGACCTGCGCCCGGCGGCCATCATCCGCCGTTTCGGCCTCAAGAACCCAATCTACCTGCCCACCGCCGCCTACGGCCACTTCGGCCGCAAGCCTTACACCGAAGAGGTGGAATTTTTCGACGGAGAAAGCCGCTACACCAAGCAGGTGGAGTTCTTCACTTGGGAAAAGCTCGACTCGGTGGATCTGTGCCGCAGTCTCTGTGAACCTAAATAATAGCTTGTTATATCGGGGATTTTACTATTTTTGCACTCTGATATAAGCACTTACTAGACAATGAAACGCATTCTTATAACTCTTGCGGCTGTTCTTCTGACCGCTTCCACCCTGTCGGCACAGAGCCTGGCAGAGGCCACCAAAATAGCAAAAACCGCCAGTGAGGCACTCTCAGCCGCCGATTACGCAGCGGCCGTGGACGGCTTCAAGTCCGCCCTGAGCATTGCCGACAAGTGCGGCGACGCCGGCGTAAAACTCTCCGAGGTGTGCAAGGGCATCATTCCCAAGGCAATGAACGCCCTGGCAAAGCAGATGCTTCAGAAAAAGGACTGGGACGGCGCCCTCGTCAAACTGCGCGAGGCTTCGCTCCTGGCAGGTGAATATGCCCAGGAAGATGCTGCTGCCGAAGCCGCAAAGCTCATCAGCCGCGCCTATATGGCCAAAGGCACCGAACTTTTCGAGGCCGAAGACTTTGCCGCCGCAGCCGAAGTCTATAAGGACGCTCTGGAAGCCGATGCTTCCAACGGCCTGGCTGCCCTGCGCTACGGCATGGCCCTCGAAGGCGAAGGCAAGGCAGAAGAAGCCCTTGCAGCCTACCAGTGCGCTGCCAGCAACGGCCAGAGCGACAACGCCAATATCCAGATGGGCAAATACTTCCTGGCTCGCGCCATGGAAAAGCTGGGTGCAAAGAATTATTCGGAGGCTCTGGACAATGCCTTGAAAAGCAATAATTACGTAGAGAACGCTCAGGCACTGCAGATTGCCGGCCAGGCATCGCAGCTGATGGGCAAGAGCGCAGACGCCGTGAAATACTACGAGCAGTATCTGGCTGCCGCACCCAAGGCCGCCAATGCAAGCGAGGTTTCCGCTGCCATAGAAGCGCTCAAGAAGCTCTAAGGGAAATCCTTTAGAGAACTCTTTTTCAGACAAGCTGCAGCTGCGTTGCGACGCAGTTTAGCAGCTTTTCCATTATTATAGGCTTGGTAATAAAGTCGTTTGCGCCAAGATTGTAGCCCTTGACAATATCTTCGTTGCTGTTCAGGGCAGAGAGGATCACCACCCTCACCTTCTCGGTGGCAGGGTTGGCGCGCAGTATCTTGAGCACTTCAAAGCCGTCCATCGCCGGCATCAGAATGTCCAGCAGAATCAGATCCGGCAGCTCCTCCTTCACGGCGTCCAGCGCCTGCAGGCCGTTGGCGGCGGTGCGGATGCGGAACTCAAAGCGGGCGAGCATCTTGGTCACCAGCTTGATGTTCAGCGGCACGTCGTCCACCACCAGCACGTTATATTTGGAATAGTCCGTCATCAGGCATTATGCTTCTGGGAGGCAATCCACACCTTGGGTGTCATGCCGGTCACCTTCTTGAAGGTGGTGTTAAAGCTGGAAGCCGACAGAAAGCCGCACTCGCGGGCAATCTCTTCCTGCTTGGCGTCGCGGTGATTGAGGATATACTGCTCGGCATAGTCCACCCGGAGTATGTTTATCAACTCCGGGAAGCCGAGGTTGTAGGCATTGTTCACCAGCTTGGACACGTAGAACTTGTTGGTGCCCAGCTTGTCGGCCACGTCGTCCAGCGTCAGCTTGGGCTGCAGGAACAGCATCTGGTCGCGCATCAGCTCCTGGAAATGGGTCAGCAGCTGGTTTTCGCTCCAGGAGTCGGACATGGCCGTGAACACCTTCTCGGCCACCGCCGGCCTCTCAGCAAAAGCGGCGTCGGAGCGGAACTCGTCTATATGCAGATCCTCGCTCAGGCGCTCCTGCAGGCGGCGCAGTGCATCCTCTTCGGCATCGTCCAGCAGGCTGTCCAGCATCTGCTCCACAACCTGCGCCTTGGTGCGCTGCGAATAGTTGTAGCGCATCACATTCAGGGTCTCGCTGCGGGTGATGCTGCGCTTGGCCGTGAAAAAGTCAAAAAAGCTGAAGCCCACAATAAAGAAGGTCAGCAAAATGGGGAACGCGAAATCTATCACCGGATGGCTGTCCAGAAAACTCTGCTCGGTGAGAAGCTTGGTGATGATCAGCAGATAGGCGGGCAGGGCAAAGAGCGTGATCATACCCACGGTCTTGACGCTGCCGCCCTTGAAATAATAGCGCCAGACATTGCCGAGGCTGAACTGTTCCTTGACCGCCATCTGTATCACATACACGGCGAACCATATAGCCTCTATGGTCAGCACCACTCGGAAAAGTATTTCGGTGATAAAGAAATACAGTCTCAGGGCGTTGTCGCCTATGGTCGGTATCACCTTCAGGCCCTGGCTGTGTACCACCAGATACATAGCTTCCACGTTCTTGGCTCCGGCAACGATGTAGGCCACCAGCGCCGCAGTAAACAGCAGCGAAGGTATCAGCACCCACAGCTGGCCTGCCGGATGCTGCTCGCGGCCGATGCGGCGGGCGCGCCTGTAGTACATGATCATCAGCGGCACCAGAGAAGGCGCCGTTATCATGGAAGACAGGCCGGCAATCACCACCAGGGACAGCGGTGCATGCGGGTCGTCATAGCAGCAGCCGGTAAACAGAAAACCGGCCAACGCCACCGTGAGCATATAGATGGCCTTGTACGTGTTTGTCCTCGCTGCCAGCTTAATGTGCACCAGCAGCGAGAACAGACATGCGTAAAACGGCAGGGCTATGAACAGGAATCGTATCAAAAGTCTTCGTTGTCTTCGTAGATTGTGGTCTCCCAGTCAGCGACGGCGGGAGCGAAAGTTATCTCTCTATATATGGAACTCAGGTCCAGGCCGATGTGGAAAGTGTACTGCTTGCCATATTCGAACACATTGTCCGGAAGCAGGCCGTAGAGCATGAACTTGCGCACCTGGTTTTCGAGCGGCTTGTAGTAGAAATTGTTGTGGGTGAAACCCTCCACGTCAAACACAACCTCTACGCACTGCTTGCCCATCTCGATGTCGTCGGGAATGGAATAGTAGCGATGGCTTTCGCTCAGGCGGTCCACAAGGGAGTCATAGCCCACGAACTTCTCGTTCTCGCTGCCGACACCCACGGGAGCGTCGCCCTCGAACACTACCACCTTGCGGTAGTAGCCCTGCTTGTGCCAGTTGCCGCCGCCGTTCACCACGTCGTTTACAAACACGCCGGCGGAGGCCACGTTGGTGGCGGTCACCTTGCGCAGGTGGATCAGACCCTGGAGGTTCTTGTCGGGAGTGATGTCGCATATCTTATATCCAATATCATTGGTGATATGCTGGAACATCAGCGAAACCACGTTCAGCTGGTCGATGGCCTGCTGCACGGTCTTGGACACCAGAGGGCCGGCCTCGGTCTCCTTCACGGAGTAGGGAATAGCATAGGTCTCGTAGCCGGAGCCGTACTCCACTCCCTGCACGTGCGGATAATACGCACTCAGGCTCATGGAGTTCACGCCGTTCCAGGCATTCCAGTCAAAATAGGTGCTGTAGCCACGGCCGTCGGCGCTGACGCTGGCATTGTCGATGAGCAGATTGTTGTGCTCAAAGTCTATACCTATTAAACCAAAAGGATTG
>CACXHG010000037.1 GCA_902767355.1 uncultured Bacteroidia bacterium | reverse complement strand
TATGCACCAACGAAGAGCTGGTAATCGCCCGCGACACTATGGAACTCGTATCCCGTAAAAAGAAATAAGTCCCTGCCATGAAACAATTATCGACATTGTTTTTAGCAGCTGCCATCGCTGTTCTGGCCGCCGTATCCTGCACCAAACCCGGCGAGGAGGGAGGGGAAGGTGGTTCCGCCAGTAAAGATTTCAGGGACAAATACGACATTTACGAAGGGGTGGAGGCCGTGGATCTCGGCCTGCCTTCCGGAATCAAATGGGCGCGCTGCAACCTGGGCGCAAGCAAGCCTTGGGAGGTCGGCGATTTCTTTGCATGGGGCGAGACGAGCCCGAAAACGGAGTTTACACTTGCCAACTATAAGTTCATGTCAACAGTTCAGAGCGGATGGCATCCTACCAAATATAACCGCTATAAGTTTTCTACGCTGAGGGATGACAAGTATGCCCTGGAAGAAGAAGACGATGCCGCGACTGTCATTCTTGGCAAGGAGTGGTATGTCCCTTCGCCGGCCGATTTCGAGGAGTTGAAAAAATCATGCAAGTCGGAGCGTTTATACGTGCATGATGTTTACTGCGTGAAATATACCGGTCCCAACGGCAACGCCATTCTATTCCCTTGCGGCGGACAGTGGGAGATAGCCCGCGATAAGACAGTGGCAGAAAACGGCTATGTCAAACAAGGCTTTTACTGGACGAATGTGTTTGGCATGGTTGACGAAAGGGATAAATTTGCGCAGGAAGAAGCCGTCGCCTGGTGGCTCAACGCCAATGGTAGTTACCTGTACGACCGCACCTACAGGATGTACAGGCCCAGCGGGCTGAATATCAGGCCTGTAAGCGGCGGGAAGAGGTATTAGAAATGGGCGATATCCGAAAAGCCCTGCCCCAAGACCTGCCAGCGGCAGCCTGCGCCCTGTCAAGACTCTCTTAGAACGGGCTTAGGCCTCGAAGACCTCGCGGATGGAGGGCCAGGCGCGCCTGAGGGTGAGGCGCTCCAGCAGGGGGCCGCACCAGCGTGCACGCACTATGTCTTCTTCTGTCTGGACTTTTACCGGCTCGTCTTCGGTGAGGGTCATCCTGAACCAGTGGCTTTCCTTGAGTATGAGTTTGTCGCCCTTGCGCCATGTGTGATAGGTGGTGCAGATGGGTTCGCCCAGGCTCAGATGCTCCAGCCCGGTCTCTTCCTGGACTTCGCGAAGGGCGCACTGCTGGAGGGTTTCGCCCGGCTCGACGTGGCCTTTTGGCATATCCCAGGCTCCGCGTCGCCAGAAAAGCAGCGAGCGCCCGCGCCCATCCCGCACCAGCCCGCCGCCGGCGACCTCTACTTTCAGGCCTGAGATAAAGTCGGCAAATGCCTTTTCGGGGTCGGAGGCTTCCACCTCCAGAGTCTGAATCTCCTCTGCCTTTTCAAACCAGAATGGCAGCTGGGCGATGTCGTCTCCGGCCTGAAGGGTGTAATAAACTGTGTCGCTCCGGTAATCTTTTTCGCTTCCGGCAGGGACGATTTTTACGCAGCGGTTTGCAAACCAGACTTTGGGCATAGAATTGTATGATTTTTGCGGGTATTTGGCAAAAATACACAAAATATCTAACTTTGAATCTTGCTATGACAGATATGAATACAATAGAAAAGCAGGTTGCAGCTTACCTGCTGGAAATCGGTGCGGTGCAGTTGCGCCCCGACGAGCCCTTCACCTGGGCCTCCGGCCTCAAGGCACCCATTTATTGCGACAACCGCAAGCTGCTCTCTTATCCCGAAATCCGCACCAGGATCTGCGACTTTACCGTCCAGACCATAGAAGAGCATTTCAAGAACATCGATGTGATCGCCGGCGTTGCGACCGGGGCGATTGCCCTCGGCGCGCTGGTGGCCGACAGGATGAACAAGCCTTTCATCTATATCCGCCCCGTGCCCAAAGACCACGGGATGGGCAATCAGATAGAAGGTGTGTTCAAGCGTGGCGACAGGATAGTGGTGATAGAGGACCTCATCTCTACGGGCAAGAGCTCCCTGGCAAGTGCGGCTGCGGTTACGGCTGCAGGCGGCCTGGTAGAGGGCATGGTGGCGATTTTCTCCTACAACTTTACTTCTGCCCGCCGCGAGTTTGAGATCCACTCCGGGCTGGAGCTCTATACCCTGTCCAACTACGACGCCCTGATAGAGACCGCCGTAGAGAAGAACCTGATTTCTGCAGACAATCTGGACGTGCTGCGCGAATGGCGTTACCGCCCGGAGGAGTGGGGAAAATAATATGGCAGACACCGTCATTACCGGCAAGACTGTGCTCATAGACCGCCAGCCGGCCGTGCTCTACAGCGCGCTGGGCGATCTGAGCGCCCTGGTGGCCAATCTGCCCGAAGACAAAAAGAATATGGTGTCCGCCACACAGGACTCGATTTCCGCCTCTTTCCAGGGTATTAACTTTGGGATGCAGGTGGCCGAGCGCGTGCCGTTCAACCGCGTGACTTTCACGCAGATGGCGGGCAGCCCCATAGACTTTGCGATAAATGCCTGCTTCGATGCCGTGGACGACCCCGAGCACCCCGAAGCCGACTGCAAGACCAATTTCCATCTGGAGCTCAATGCCCATCTGGGCGGAATGCTCAAGATGATGCTGGGCGGACGCCTGCAGGGTTTGCTGGATCAGCTCACCGATACGCTCGCAGCTGCCGCGGCAGGAAAGCCAGTAGACTTTACTCCAGAATCTTTTATATAGGCCGTGGCGCCGCTTCCAAAAGAGTTTATCGACAGTCTGCGCGCGGCCATCGGCGGCCGTGCCCAGGATGTGCTCGACGCCCTTGAAAGCGAAGACGGCGTCGTGGGCGTGCGTGCCAATCCCGCCAAAATGGAGCCCGGTGCCCTCTGTTCCCGTTTCGGGGTGGGGGCGCAGCCTGTGCCGTGGCGCGCAGATGCTTTTTTTCTGGACAGCCGCCCGACCTTTGCCTTGGACCCGCTTTTCCATGCCGGCGCCTATTATGTCCAGGACCCCTCGGCCATGATGGTCGGCACCATCGCCGACAGTCTCATTGCCCAGTCCGATTCGCCGCTCAGGATACTTGACCTGTGTGCAGCCCCGGGCGGGAAATCCACCTGCCTGGCCTCCGTTCTAAGAGGCGGCGATGTGCTGGTTTCTAACGAAGTAATAGGCTCCAGGGCCAGCATCCTGGCAGAGAATATGGTAAAATGGGGTAATCCTAACACCATTGTTACAAATAATGACCCAAAGGATTTTGCACGCCTTGCTGCAAGCTTTGATATAATTCTGGCCGATGTTCCCTGCTCCGGCGAGGGAATGTTCCGCAAGGACCCTGAGGCCCTGGCGCAATGGTCGCCGGAAAACGTAAAACTGTGTGCCGCCAGGCAGCGCAGGATCGTGGCGGATGTGTGGCCGGCGCTTAAAGAAGGAGGCTGGCTGCTCTATTCTACCTGTACCTTTAATTCAAGTGAAAATGACGGTAATGTGGAGTGGATCTGCCGCGAACTCGGCGCCGAAGTGGTTCTGCTCTCCAACGCTCCGCATTCTTTTTGCCGCCAGAGCGAACCGGATTCACTGCCTGTAGAGGGGGCGGTGGAGACCAGATGTGGCTTGCAGCTGGGGATGGGCCTCACGCGCGGCGAAGGGCAGTACGTGGCGCTGCTTCGCAAGACTTCAGCGCAGAAGGCCGGGCCTCAGCCTAGAGTGGGCAAGACATCCAGAAAAGTTCCCTGCGACTGGCTTGAGAGCGGCGTGGCGGCATACGAGCAGAGTACCTCCGCAGGCATCATGCTCAAGGCGTATCCGGAGCAGACAGAGACTCAGCTACGGTTTTTTGAATCGTCCTTGCGGGCTATCCGCAGCGGGGTTGCGGTGGCTTATGTCAAGGGGCGCGACCTCGTGCCGCAGACAGATCTGGCGCTCAGCCGGGTCTTCCGCCGCGAAGCCTTTGCCCAGGCCGAACTTACCAGGGATCAGGCGTTGCAGTTCCTGCGCTGCGCAGCCCTGCAACTTCCCGACGCCCCGCGGGGCTTCAATGTCGTGACATACGAATACCTGCCGCTCGGATTCGTGAAAAACCTCGGCAACCGCGCCAACAATCTTTTCCCGCAGGCCTGGCGCCTGCGCATGTGATTATTTCTTCATCAGAGGCAGGCCTTCGTGCCAGGCAGTGCCTATCTTCTCGCCGATGGCATAGTAGTCGTTGCGCATCTGGTCGAAGGCGAAGGCGTTCAGTTTCCCGGCGTCGATCTTGCCTTTTTCGTCCAGAACCTTCTCGTCTGCCAGGACGTTTATTATCTCTCCCAGCACGCGCAGGCCGTAAGGCTGGTCCTGGAACTCGGTCACCTTGCATTCCAGCGTGACGGGATATTCCGTCACCACCGGGGCGTCCACGTTCTCGCTCTTGATGGCGTGCAGGCCGCTCACCGCGAATTTGTCGGGATATTTGTTGCCGCTGGCGGTTCCGAGGTAATCGGATTCTTTCAGGGTGTCAGTGCCGGGAATGGACAGGGTAAAGGCCTGGCGCTCGCGCAGGTTCTTGACTGTCTTATGGCTGGCTTCGAGGTTCAGGGCCACCATGGTGGTGTCCACAATCCCGCCCCAGGCCATCATCATCACATCCACGGATCCGTCTTCATTGTAGGTGCCGATCATATAGGTGGGCATGGGGAAAAGATAGGGTTTTGCTCCTAAAGATTTCATATCGAAACTGTTATTGGTTATTAAATGATTATCTGCAACAAATATAGCCATTGCCGCTGACATTTTCAATCGGTTTGTGGCCCATGTGGGCTCATGGGTGGAACAATTATTGCAAGGAAACGGGCCGATGGAAATAGCAACAGTAGTATCTTCCGGACCATCCGTGACCTGGAGCGAATAGGCGACTATGCCGAGCGTATAGCCGACCACATGATAAACATGGCAAAATCCATCGAGTCTCTGAAACCGGAGGCCGGTAAAAACAAATAAACATACCCTTATATGTACGACGTAACCAAACTCTCAGATACGACTTCCGGCGGCATACGCAGCACTTCCTTTGCTACCTGCGGGCTGACCTGCTCGGTGAACATCAATCTCGAAACCGAAGGCGATACCATCCGCAAGGTGGAAATCGTCAAGGGCTGCGACGGCAATACCAAAGGCCTGGCCCGGCTCTGCGAGGGCCGCAAGGTCGGGGATGTCATCGCGCTGCTGGAGGGTATCGACTGCAAAGGCCGCGGCACCAGCTGCCCGGATCAGCTGGCAAGGGCACTTAAAACGCTGTGACCTTGTCAGGCTGCTTGCATCCGGCCATCGAAAGGCAGAGAAGTGCTGCAAGCAACAGTGCAGAAACATTATTTTTCAGAGTTATCTCTATTGTTGATTATAAGTTGTCTTGAAATAGTGGAAAAAGTTGTAGGGGTCCAGGACCTCTATGTCCAGGTCGGGGCGCAGGGTGCGGAGCTGGTTCACGGCGTTTATGATTTTGCCGGGGCCGACCCATATCACGCGGAACATATAGTAGCGCGGGGTCGTGCTGGAAGTCTTTGAGATTACCTTGGATATGCCTGCGGCCAGTTCTTCTGGCTGATTGCCCATGCCGCATACGGAATTGTTGAGGTTAAAGACCGGCATGGTATTGTTCCATACGTGGTTTACGGGATTCGTGCCGCCTCCGTGATAATTCATCACAATAGTTGCCATACCGTCCGGCGAGAACTCCATAAAGGCGTTTTTTACGGCCTCGGAGGGCTGGCTCTGGTCCAGCACCATTGGGGAGATGCTCATGTCGCACATATCGTAGTACTTCTTGTTGTGCTCCACAAAAAGTGGCAGGTATTGCTCTTGGATGCGGTTGGGATTTATGTAGCCGGCGCAGCTGGCATCGGCGCCGAACCAGTCGGCGTCGGTCTTGGTAGACCAGATGTACTGCATTATGTCGGGCAGCTTGTCTATCAAGTTGGGGTTTATGCCCCAGATTACGGGAATGGAGCCGCGGTTGTCGTCGTTCCAGATGCCGTTGAGCATATATTCCCACAGTGGGCCGGCACCGTCGTAGTCGGCCAGTTGGAACAGCAGATAGGTTTTGCCATCCTGCGGCTGCCCCAATTGCGGCCGTCCCTGCTTCATGGGCTTGAAAGGGGCATTGCTATGGAATGACATATTGTAAACCTCGCCTGGCCCGGTGTCCATATAAACATTGTAAGGAGATGCCAGCCAGACAGATTCCCATTCTGTGGCTACCTGGCCATGGGCACCGCCCAGGCCGCTTATTTCGGAATACTTTTTCTTGCTGAAAAAGCCGTTCAGACAGGTCATGTGCTGCCCGGCTGTCTGCCTAAGGTAAGATTCCAAAATACGGATGTAGGTGGCCTTGTCCGTGCCCAGCGGCTGCGACGCATCATCGCGGGGCGCTTCGTCTTCCCAGGGCGAAAGGTCGAATACGAAGCCACGCTCCTTGACCGCAAAATCGCGGCAGTAGGTATATTCCAGGTTGCCCACGGGGCGGTTGTATCGGGAATCCTCGTAAAGGAAAGACTGTGTTGTGCTGCAGAGCCCCTTGTCCAGATAATTATCTATGGCCCAGCGGTAGGCGTCGTTTTTGGCGCTCCCGCTAAGGCTGCCGTCGAACTGGCCGCGGAAGTCGTGCAAGATGGCCAGGCCATACTCGTCGGCATATTTTTCTGCCTGCTCGGGCGAGAATACTATGCCATCTTCTACGCCGGCAACTGTTGTGGCGACATTGATGGTTGCCGGCACGTCCGGGTCATAGATGATGACTCCCTTGAGCACATTTTTGCCAAGCCGCAGCAGCTCTCCGAAGCTCTCAAGTTTAACTTGTTGCTTGCCTTCCAGCCAGCCTCCCGGCTTGGAAAACATCTCTATCCAGCGGGTCGTCTTGTTGGTATTGGCTCCGTAGAGGTACACCACCGGTCCCTGGCGGTTGAATATGCCCTGCAGGGTGGAGGCCGCCACACATTCGTCGTAGCATCCCGGAGTGAGGGAGTTGGACAGGGCATAGGTGTATATGGTGTTTTCTGCCAGCGGGATAACGCTGGTTTGGGCCGCCTGCTCCGGTTCGGGATCGGGCGTCATCTTGATCTTGTCGCACTGAACCGACAAGAGTATGAGTGCAGAAAGCAGAAACATTCTAGAAATCTTCATAGAAACGTATATTATCTATTTTTAGTGTAGCGTCGCTGTTGAGCCGTGTGTGATATAGCCGGAAATAATTGACCGCAGTCAGGTCGATGTTCCCGCCTGTTTTGCGCGCACCGGCCATGGAAAGCCTGATGTTGTTCCAGCCAGGCCTGAGCTTGAGGTCATCGGCCAGGAAGGTCCAGTGCAGCTCGCCTACGTCGGCCTTGCCGCTGCTGGTAATCTCTATCTGGGCATCGCCCAGCCCCCAGCCGAATGCGTCCAGGTCGGCAACGTACAGGTCAAAGGCCAGCACGCCGTCCTCCAGGCTTACCTGGGTATCTACCGGTGTGCTCAGGGCCTTTTCAAAGAATAGCAGGGCGTTCTTCGGCACGGTGGTGCTCAGGCAGGCATTCCCCTGGGTCTTGTCGGAGGTGTCCACAGCCAGCGTTCCCTGACTCTTCCAGCCGTCAAGGCTTTCGCATTCGTCAAAGAAAACGCCTGGGCGGGAAGTGTCATCTACAAATTCTCCGATATTGATTTTTACGGTCGGGGCATAATTGTAGAGGGCGCCGGAATAAGAAGACCGGGCACCCAACCTGAAATAATAATCCTTGTTTTCTTTAAAATAACTGCTGTTGTCGGCCACGTCTATGCCTATCTTGAACTGCCTTGACGCCAGCACGCCGCTGCCTACGGTTTTGATTTTCGAAACGGAGTTGACAGTGCTGCCGACGCTGGCCTGGTCGCTGGCAAACAGGGCGATCTCCGCCACCGCATCGAGCGTGGTGGGCTCCAGGTTGAAGGTGGCCAGCACGGTGTTGGCTTCCTTGGTGATGGATACATTGCGGAAGCGGATGTATGGCGTTACATAGAAATCCAGCTGTGTCTGGCCGGCAATCTTAATATCCTGTGCGTCTACGGGCAGGAAGTTGCGCTTGTCGGGCTGTATGGTGTAAGTGCCTTCGTAAAGCCTGGTGTTGCGGTAGCTGCCGTCGTTCATGACCACAAGATATGTGGGGGTAGGGTCGGCGTAGCCGTGTTCGATGAGCTTTAAGGTGGTTCCGCTCACAATGTCGCCGGGCACAGGCTCTCCGGTAAAAACGTCTATTATGCTTCCATAGAGGGTGGCGTCGGGCTCCTGGTAGGTGTCAAGCTGGAACAGGGAGCAGGATGCGAGGGCCGGCAGCGCTAGCGCCGCTGATGCAAAAATATTTACAAGTGTGTGTCTCATAGCTTTTACCATTGGGGGTTCTGGATGCAGCCGTTGCTGGCGGTTCCCGGGATGGCGAGGTAGTAGTTCTTGTTCTCCCAGGTATGCGGAACTTCTTTGAGCACGACCTTGCGCACAAAAATGTATTTTGGAGGACTCACCCGCAAATCGAGCAGCGGGTCCAGGGCTTTGCGGCTGCCGGAGGCAAAGACTTTCTGGAATTCCCTGCGTCGTATCAGCGTCCAGAAACGGTCGTTTTCGAAAGCGAGTTCGACCCTGCGCTCGCGCTGGATATTGTCGCTGGTCAACTCTATGTCGGTGGTGTGTCCGGCCCTGCGCCTGGTGGCGTTCAGGCAGCGCCGGGCCAGGGCGGGATCGCCTTCGCCGCTCTCGAACACGGCTTCGGCGTAGCTCAGCAATACCTCGGCATATCGCATAATCGGGTAGGAGTTGGTGTTCTTGCCCAGCTCGTTTTCTTTGAGATCTTTTGTCGAGAGAAACTTCTTGTAGCTGAAGCCGGTGCGTGTCATCACAAAGTGCTGGCTCTGGTCGAAGCCGGAATAATCGTCGCTGGAGGAGGCGCCATACTGGTAGTAGGTCTTGTCGCCTACGGTAATGGAGGTGTTGCTGCTGCCTTCGTAGGTGGCGGATCCGTTGCGTGCCACATAACCCGCCTGGATTGTTATGGTCTTGTCGCGGAAAGTCGTTCCCGGCAGTATGCAGGTGGCCCACAGCCGGGCATCCTTCCCTTCGAAAATCTGGCTCGGCGTGTCAAAGTGCAGATAGTCGTGGCTGGCTTTGAAACCGTCGTAGTCGCTCACATTGCCGTCGGTGCGGGTTATGATGGTCCCGTCGCGGCCCGGATAGGCGTAGTATTCGTAGGCGTCCACAAGGTCCAAGACTGGGTTCATACGCCCGGAGTGGGGGGCGCTCAGTCGTGTCTGGTTGCTGTTGCACCAGAACTCATAGCTGTGGCAGGCAACAACCTCGGCATCGCCGTAGGAATAGATGAACATATTCTCCTGGGGAGCGACGGATGGGTCGCTGAAAAGCGTAATAAGGTTTTTCTGCGCGTCCTCGGGCGTATCGGGCGTCGGTTTGTACAGACCGAACAGGCCGCTGTCTATTATCTCTTTGCAGGCATTGATGCACTGCAGATAGTAGCCGTTGGCATCGGAAGGACTCATATGTATCAGCCCGAGTTCCACGGCTTCGCCCTCCAGCCCGTCCTTAGCCCCGTATTTGGCTATCGAGGCGGCAAACAGGGCGGCGCGGGCCTTCATTGCCAGGGCCAGATATTTTGTGGCGCGGCGTGCATCGGCTCCGGTGCGTATCTGCGGCAGGCCGGCAGCGGCCAGGTCAAACTCTTCCATAATAAAGTCCCAGGTCTCTTT
>CACXHG010000036.1 GCA_902767355.1 uncultured Bacteroidia bacterium | reverse complement strand
ATATGCCTGGTACATGCATCTTGCAAAGCCCGACCAGGAAGCCTTCCATCTGGCGGTATATGATGTCAAGAAGCTGTTTACTGCACCGGTGCAGAACAACTACTGCCCGGCCACTACGATAGAGTCCTTCACTCAGAGGCTTAAGGGCTTGATTGCGGATATTTTTGATGATAACAAGCCTTTTGAGGGCGCCCCGGCCGGCAGCAAGATGTGCCAGTGGTGCCCGGCAAAGGCAATTTGCGGTCGTTAAAAGGAGGTTTTTATGAATCAAGGTACGCTCGATATTTACAAGGCTTCTGCCGGCAGCGGCAAAACCCACACGCTAACGCATAAGTATATATCCTTCCTTACTGCGCCGGACGCTGCCCCCGATGCCTACAAGCATATCCTTGCGGTGACCTTCACCAACAAGGCCACCGAAGAGATGAAGCGGCGCATAGTAAAGACGCTCCATGAGATGTCCGCCACCAGCGAAAAGGCCCGCAATGCCCTTACTGCCATATTGCACGACTATTCCAACTTTCAGGTAAGCACCATAGACAAGTTTTTCCAGCAGATATTCCGCTCGTTTGCCAGGGAGCTGGGCAGCTTCTCCAATTACAGGGTAGAGCTGCGCGACGAAGATGTGCTCACCCGCGTGATAGACCAGATACTTTCCGGACTGGACGATGCCGACAGCGAGACGTCCAAGGCGGCCTATGACACCCTCAACGGCTTTGCCCTGGACCAGCTGCGCTACAAGTCCCAGTCCAAGTATCAGGACAAGCTCCTGGAGTTTGCCTCTCTGTTTCTCAAAGAGGACTTCAAAATGAAGGTAGAGGGCTATGATGCAAGCCGTCAGGCCGTCGCCAGGGTAGAGGAGGCTGCACGCGAGGCTGTCGCCCAATTCGAAGCCAGGCTTCAGGCGTTGGCGAAAGAGGCGATGGCGGCAATCGCAGAGCAGAATCTTGAGGTAAAGGATTTTTCCTACGGGGCAAACAGCTTTATGGCTCAGGTGGCCAGATATGCCAAAGGGGAGGTGTCCTATCCGGGGAGCCGCCTGCTTGCCGCCGCAGAAGCAGAGCCGGAGGACTGGTTCTCCAAAAAGACCGCCTCCAGCCTGGCACCCGCGGCCAGGGCAGCCTGCAACCGGGCTGGCAAGCCGGGGCTGGATGCCCTGCTCAAAGACATGGTGGAGCTGATGCAGACCCGCTATGCAGACTATATGTCGGCGCGCATCATACGCAGCAACGCGGGGGCGATGAAGGTGTTTGGCGGTATCTACGACGCCCTTGGCAAGTATCTCAAGGAGAACAACATAATGCTGCTGGGAGAGACCACCCAGGCGCTGCACAAAATGATAGGCGACAGCGACACCCCTTTCATATACGAGCGCGTGGGCAGCTGGATAGACAATTTCCTGCTGGACGAGTTCCAGGATTTCTCGCTCATGCAGTGGGCAAACTTCCGCCCCCTGCTGGAGCAGAGCCTGGACAGCGGACACGACGACCTGATTGTGGGCGATGTGAAGCAGAGTATCTACCGCTGGCGTGGCAGCGACTGGAACACCCTGGACAGCGGTGTGGAAAGGGACCTGGCCGGCAAGCGGCTCAAAATGAGCACGCTGGACACCAACTACCGCAGCGGCAAGACCATAGTGGATTTCAACAATATGGTTTTCAGCTCTCTCACGGCCGGTGAAGGGGGCAGCTCCGACGGCGACGAGACCATAGCCCGGGCATATTCCGACTGCCGGCAGCACAGCAATTCGAAGGGCGGCGGCTATGTCAAGGTCACCTTTACGGAGGATTCGGAAGACGAAGATTCAAACCCCGCGCTCGCCGCTCTCAAAGGCGAGATAGAGGCTCTGGACAGCCTTGGCTATCCCCGCAGCTCGGTGTATGTGTTGGTGCGCACCAACTCCGAGGCGGCCCAGGTGGCCGCGCAGCTTATCTCGGACGGCATAGAGGTTATCACAGACGAGTCGCTCCTGGTGGGAGTGTCGGCCTTTGTGCAGCGCATCATCGCAGTGCTCAAATATATGGTCAACAGCAGCGACCAGGTCAATGCCCAGGTTCTAAAAGAGATAGGCGTGGACCCGGAAGCGCTCGACGTGAGCGGCAACTCTCTCTATGATGTGTGTGAGAATGTGGTCCGCTCGCTGGACCAGAGCCTTCTGCAGGGTGAGATGCCGTATCTGGTTACTTTCATGGACCTTGTGCTGGAATATATGCGGGATTACGGTTCCGATATGGCCGGCTTTGTGAAATGGTGGGACGAAACCGGCAAGAAACAGACTGTCTCGGCCCCTCGTGGGGCGGATGCCGTGCGCATCATGACCATACACAAGGCCAAGGGGCTTGGCTGCCCCGTGGTAATTATGCCCTTCTTCAACGAGCCGCTCGCGCCCAGCACTCAGTTTGCAAACTATATGTGGTGCGAAGACAAGTCTTCTCTCAGGGCTGGGCTCGTGCCTGTCGAGTTCAGGAAAGAGGTCGCCGACTCCTGTTTCAGGGAAGACTATGAAAGGGAGGCGCTCTTT
>CACXHG010000035.1 GCA_902767355.1 uncultured Bacteroidia bacterium | reverse complement strand
TCCGGGAATTTGGTGCGCAGGTCGATGAGCATCAGGTGGTTGTCGGTGCCGCCCGAAACGACTTTATAGCCCCTTGCTGCAAATTCGCCGGCCATGGCCTGGGCATTGGCTGCCACCTGCTTCTGATAGTCCACGAACTCGGGCTGCAGGGCCTCGTAGAAAGAAACCGCCTTGGCGGCGATGCAGTGCTCCAGAGGGCCGCCCTGTACACCGGGGAAGACACTGGAGTTGATCATCTGGCCCATGGTCTTGACCACGCCCTTGGGGGTCTTCACGCCCCAGGGATTCTCGAAGTCCTTGCCAATCAGGATGGCGCCGCCGCGGGGACCGCGCAGGGTCTTGTGGGTGGTGGTGGTCACGATGTGGGCATACTTCACAGGGTTCTTGAGCAGATGGGCGGCAATCAGACCTGCCGGGTGGGCCATATCCACCCACAGGATGGCGCCCACTTCGTCCGCCAGGGCCCGCATGCGCTCCCAGTCCCATTCGCGGGAGTAGGCGCTGGCGCCGCCGATGATGAGTTTAGGTTTGCACTCGCGGGCCACACGCTCCATCTCGTCGTAGTCGATCAGGCCAGTCTCCTCGTTAAGATGGTAGCTGACAGCGTTGTAGAGCATGCCGGATACATTCACGGGAGAGCCGTGGGTCAGGTGTCCGCCGTGTGCCAGATCTAGGCCCATAAAGGTGTCGCCGGGTTTGAGGCAGGTCATCATCACTGCCATGTTGGCCTGTGCGCCGGAGTGGGGCTGCACGTTGGCGAACTCTGCGTCGAAGAGCTTGCACAGGCGGTCGATGGCCAGCTGCTCTACCTGGTCTACCACTTCGCAGCCGCCGTAGTAGCGGGCGGCGGGGTAGCCCTCGGCGTATTTATTGGTGAGCACGCTTCCGAGCGCTTCCAGCACTTGGTTGGACACAAAGTTTTCACTTGCGATGAGCTCTATGCCCTCGCTCTGGCGCTCAAATTCTTTCTTTATGAGGCTTGAGATCTGCAGATCCTGTTTCATGGGGGAGATTTATTATAATTTTATCTACTTTTGTATGCCATAAGGCAGCCTCAAAATTAAGAATGTTTCGCAAATTATACAACGATGAATTGGGCCGGATTTCGGTAGATGAATATAAGTCAGCCGAAAAAGCGCCCGTAGCCGTGGTCCTGGACAATGTCCGCAGCGGCCACAATGTGGGCAGCGCACTGCGAAGCTCGGATGCTTTCCGCGTTGCAAAAGTCTGGCTGTGCGGCATTTGTGCCGTTCCGCCATCGCAGGAAGTTCATAAGACCGCCCTCGGCGCCGAGTTCAGCGTGGAATGGGAGCACTGCGCCTCCACCCTGGAGGCGGTCCGGCGCCTGAAGGCCGACGGCTGGACGCTGGTCGGGGTGGAGCAGGCCGAGCATTCCACTATGCTGCAGGATTTTACGCCAGAAGACGGCCGGCGCTATGCCTTTGTCTTCGGCAACGAGGTCAGCGGAGTGGCCCAGGAGGTGATGGACTTGTGCGACATCGCCCTGGAAATACCCCAGCAGGGCACCAAGCATTCGCTCAATGTCTCAGTCTCGGTCGGGATAGTCCTCTGGGAGGCTGTCCGGGGCAGATTTTAGTTCAAATCGTAAGTTATGCCGAAGGTCAGCACCTTGCTCCTGGCCTTGAGCGGGGTCGAGGTGTAGGGGATGGTGCCGCCGAAGCCATTTTCCAGGCCGGCGTTCAGGCGGAAGCCTAGTACATGCACGCTGGCTGCTGCGCCCCACACGTGGCCGAAGGCACCGTGGCCGAAATTGCCGGTCACATCCAGCCATTCCACGGGGTTGAGTGCAAGGCCGAAACGGGCGTCCCAATACTTGCTCCAGCTGTTCTGCCAGTAGCTTCCGGTCAGGCCGATTGTGAGCGCTTCGTAGAATGGCATCTCATATTTGATGGCAGCGTTGCCCCTGAGCGGCAGCTCTTTGAAGCGGAATGTCTTATCCAGCGGAGTGTGGTTCAACTGGGCGATGAATTCATCTTTGATGCCGTTGGTGAGCTTGACGAGGTCGGTGCTGTTGAACTGGTCCATGGTGACGTTTTCAAAGCCGTCAAAGCTCATCTCGCCGGAGGCGCGGCCGGCATTGCCATAGTACCAGAGCATATAGCCCAGATCCAGAGCGGAGAAGGCCAGGGTCAGATGCTCCACCGGAGTCCATACGACACCCAGGTCCACGGCCAGGCCGGCGCCCGTGGGCCAGCCGAGCTTGCCTTTGGACATGAGGCGGGTGAAGTCCATATAACCTTCGTCGTTGGTGCCTATCTTTTTCATCCGGTTGGTCAGGTCCAGATAGCCTTCGAGCTCTACTTTGTATTCATTCTCAGTCATCGTCAGATCTAACCTGCCGAAGTGATAGTCGGCGGCATAGAGGCCCGCCAGCAGTTTGGCGCGGGCGCCGATGGACAGCGTCTCGCCTATCTTGCGGGAAAAGCCGTAGGCCAGTTCGGCATAGAGCTCGCCGCCGGCACGCAGGCTGCCGAGGTGGTAGGTTTCGGCGGTGTTGCCCAGCTTGGCCAGTTCAAATATCTCCTTGGGCACCGAGATGCCGTAGCCGCCGCGCAGGTTCACTTCGAAGGTGTGCATATTGGCCCCGCGCCTGATGCCATAGGAGAGCAGGTTGTAGCTCAGGCTGCTGGTGATATCGCAATTGATAGGGATATTGCCCAGGAAAGTCTCGGCGCTGACGTTGCGGTTGAGGCCGGTGACGATGCTGCCGTCGCTGAGCGGATAAAGGAAGGCGCTGGCACCCACGTTGTTGCCGGACTCGATGCCGATCTGGCCTATGCTCAGAAAGTCGCCCTCACTCATAAGAGCAGGGTTGTAGCGATAGCCGAGGCGGTAGTTCTTCAGGAAAAAGCCTTCCTGAAAGTTTTGTGCCTGAAGGGAGAATGCGGCCAGAAGGAGCGCTGCCGCAGCGAGTATATAATTCTTTTTCATTACAGCGGGAGTGTTATGCCGCCGCTGATTTTGGCGGTGGCGTTTTTGATACTGATGCCCTGGTTTGTGTTCAGGATGGTGTTGGCGTAGCCCTCGGAGGCTTTGACCGAAACAGTAATCCTGACGCTCTTAATGTCGGGAATGATGCCTTCCTGCGCAGCTATCTGCAACTCGACATTGCTGGTGGACGGCTTGTCGGGATCCCCGCCGAGTATTTTCACATCCGAGCTGATGCTGATGTTTTCGTCCACAACCGGCTCTTCGGTAGAACCTTCGGCGGTGGATTCCTCTTTGAGGACCTCTGCCTTAACGATGGTGACATCCAGCGGGAGCGTGCTCACCACGTCGAAGGAAACGTTGCATTTGTGCAGGCGGAATTGCTCCAGAGGCACATTGAGGTTTCTTATAGGGAAGGCCATGTTGTTCATAGCCAGCTTGTCGCCTATGGTGACGTTGGATTTGTATTTGCTGTAGAAGCGGAAAAACAGCTGGGTGTCGGAGTTGATTCTTTTGGTGATATTGGCGGGCAGACTCACGTGGAGGTCGTCCAGCCTTATATCGCCCACGACGTCATAGCAGTCGGCCGGCACGTCGAACAGGGCCAGGACGGCGGCATTGCTGCCGCTTTCGACCTTGAAGTCTTTGAGGGGAGATGAGTCAGTATGGGTGGTTTCGTAGGAATTGTTGCGGCAGGAGATTTTGGCCGTGCTGTTTAAGGTAATGTCGCGGCTGAGAGGGTTCTGCGCGTAAATTCCCACCTTCTGGTTGACACAGCTCATTCCGAAAAGACCCAGCAGGGGAGCGATTCCGCCGGGACCGGTGTATACGAAACTGGGGTTCCAGTCGTAGGGCTGGGAGGGGTCGCTTATTTCTTCGTTCAGCACGTAAACGTTGGTGTTCAGCAGATTGTCCTCCGACTCGAACCAGAGGTAGCCGTCGTCATCTATTGTGATATACCTGTCGGCCATGTCGCCGAACAGGCGTTTGAGGCCATCCTTGAGGATGGTATGGATGGTGATGGGTCCGACATTGCCCAGCGGCACGGAAATTTCGTCTTCAAAGAGGGTGATTTCCTTGTTATAACCCTCCGAAATGTCGTACTCCATATGCTTGTCGCAGCCTAAAGTGGCAGCGGCGCAGGCCAGGAGTGCAAAGATGTGTTTGAATTTCATTTGTTGTATGGTTGAAAAATATCAGGCAAAAGTAATGATTTTTGCTTATGGATGAGCCCTTAAAAAAGTTCCCTGGCAACCGGAAGGATGTCGGCCGGGTGGCCGTTGGGGAAGAAGTGGAGCACCGGGATGCCGGCGGCGATGAGCTCGCGGCACTGAGCGGTGCACCATTCTATTCCGATCTGTCTTACGGCACGCTCATCTGCCTGATGGGCAGTCACTTCGCGCTCCAGCTCGCGCGGGATGCTGCAGGCGAAGGTCTCCGGCAGCTTCTTGAGCTGATTGAACTTTGTGAGCGGCTTGATGCCCGGGATTATCGGCACTCCTATGCCGGCTGCGCGGCAGCGGGCGGTAAAGTCAAAGAACTTGCCGTTGTCGTAAAACAGCTGAGTCACAATATATTCGGCGCCGGCATCGACCTTGGCTTTGAGGTGGGCGATGTCGTCTTCGGGGCTCGTGGCCTCGGCGTGGGTCTCGGGATAGCCGGCCACTCCCACGGCAAAGCAGGTGTGATGAGTGGCGGGTTTGCCGGCTTCGCTGCCGGTAAGGATACCCTGATTCATGGCCATCACCTGCCGGACCAGGTCAACCGCATGCAGCCATCCGTTCTCTGCGGGGCGGAAACCGGTTTCGCCCGGTAGGGCGTCCCCGCGCAGCACCAGCAGGTTCTCCAGTCCTAAGAAATCCATGTCAATCAGCTGGTCTTCAATGGAATACTTGGATTCCCCGGCGCAGATCAGGTGGGGCACGGCGCTGATGCCGTACTTGCGCTCTATCGCGGCGGCGATGCCCACGGTGCCGGGTCGGCGGCGTTCCAGGTGGATGTCGGCGCTGCCGTCGCTGCGAATGCTCTGGCGGAGAGTTTCGCGGTGGCAGGTGATATTCACGTAGGCCGGGTCAAACTCCCTGAGCTCGTCTATGCTGCGGTAAATGGGGCCGGCGCCGTCGCCTTTGAGCGGCGGCAGAATCTCAAAGGCAAAGCGGGTGCGGCCGCTCTGGCCGGCCTGCTTCAGAATCTCCGGAATTTTCATAGTATATTTCTTGGTATTAGCGACTTGACTTGCTCTGCACTCATATTGCGGCGGCGGGCGTAGTCCTCCAGTTGGTCTTGCCCGATCTTGCCTACAGCAAAGTAACTGGCGCCAGGGATGACCATTCCGCAGATAGACTCGGCCGGGTCAATCATGTAGCT
>CACXHG010000034.1 GCA_902767355.1 uncultured Bacteroidia bacterium | reverse complement strand
CGACACCCACGGCAGTTTTGCCGACGACGTCAAGGCCTTTCTGGAGCCGGTGGATGTCATCTGGCACGCGGGCGATTTCGGCGGCATCGCCTGTGCCGACGAGATTGCCGCTTTCAAGCCCCTGATAGGAGTTTACGGCAACTGCGACGGGAACGACATCCGCGCCAGCTACCACGCCACGGAGGTGTTTATGGCAGAGGAGGTCAAGGTGGCGATGACCCACATAGGTGGCTTTCCGGGGCGCTACGACTGGGAGGCCTTCAACCTGATTACCCACAGCAGGCCGCAGATTTTTGTGTGCGGCCACTCCCATATCCTGCGCGTGATGGGCGACAAAAAGTTCAACATGATGGTGTTCAACCCGGGCTCCTGCGGTTTCCAGGGAATACACACCGTGCGCACCGCCCTGCGCTTCCGTATAGACGGGAGCGACATCCACGACATGGAAGTCGGGGAGTGGAAACGCACTGAGAAGCTGCCGTCTTACTGCAGCTGAGCCTCAATCACGGGCTTGACCATCTCGTTCATCTTCTTGAGGGCTTCCGCTCCGGGATGGCAGCCGTCGTAAGAGAGCGGGAAGCTGTAGTCCGCAGGGTTCACAAACACAGAGTAATAGTCTATGAACGGGATCCCGTTCTGCTCGCAATATTCCTTGAGCAGTGAGTTTATCTCAAAGATGTGCGAGGCTATGGTCACGCCTTCTTTGGCGGGTTTCCAGGCCGTACCTCTCCAGGAAAAGAAGTTGCAGGGGAACACCGAGCCGATGACCACCTTGATGCGCTCCTGGCGGGCCATTTGGGCCATGGCGGTGATATTCTCTACTACGGCGCTGCTCTCTACATAGCTGCCGTCGTTTTCTGCCACGTCGTTGGTGCCGCACATAATGTGCACCACATAGGGTTTGAGTGCCACCACGTCTTTTGCAAAGCGGTTGCGGATAGTGGTTGAGGTCTGCCCGCCTATGCCCTTGCCGAGATAGTTGTTGGCGGCAAAAAAGGCGCTCTCGTTGCGGCCCCAGAGCTCGGTGATGGAGTCTCCGATGAGGATGGCGCTTAAGTCGCGCTTGTCAACCATCAAGGTTTGGGAGGCCTCATAGATGTTGATTATGGGCACGAGCTTCTTTTTGTTCAGGGATGGTTCCGCGCCAAAAATCACCGAGCCGGTGCATCCGCTCTCGTCCACTGCCACAAGCTTGCCGCCCTTGCCGCGGACCCAGGCGTAGGGCGCTTCCGGGCTGTCGGACTCGAGTTTGTAGAAATACCTTGTATAGCCGTTTTCAGGGCAGAAAAACTCGCTGCCTTCGAAAATGCCCTTGCCTTTCCACAGCAGAGGAATCGGCTTGGCGTCTGATTGATAGGGTTGCAGGCAGACTGATTTAATGCCGATAGCCTCCCATTTCCCTTGGCCGAAGTCCAGCCGCAGCAGGGTGACCATAGCGTCGTTTGCCGGGAGATTGCCGATGCTGCCCGGGGCCAGTTTGCCGCCTTTCTGCAGGGACCAGCTCATTCCGCCGGCTTTTATCGCAAGCGGTCCGCCCGTGGGGTCGAGGTAGGTCTCGAAGATGTTTTTCAAGGGATTGCCCTCTGTGTCGGTGGCATTCTGCATTGTTATGCCGGCGGCGGCGCTCACATTGCCGGCTGCCGGGCCATAGGCAGTGGCGGATTCGATATTTACTTCTGCAGGTTCGGGTTTCCTGACAGCGGATTTGTCGTTTTTGTCCCTGAAGCGGATTTTTACCCTGACGGGATTGTGGTCAGAAACGGCCTTGTAGTCGGCCATATCTTCCGGCAGGGAGGTCTCTATGGCTTCGACCTGCACGGCTTCTTTGTAGCAATACACATAGTCCAGGCACATCTCGGGCTCGTCCGACGGCCAGGACAGCACGGGGTCGGAAAGCCGCGTCCAGAGTTTCTCCATCTCGTCCTGGGTGTCGGTCCCGGGGTCGGTGTTGAAGTCGCCGACTAGGATGACGGGCTTGCCGTAGCCTTTGTAGCGCTCTGTCACCCACGCATTTATGGCTTTTGCCTGCTCCAGGGAGGGCTCGCCCGGAGGGCCGAAGTCCAGGTGGGTGGCGCCGAATACAATGTCGCTGGTTTCAATCACGGCCACAGTACGCGGTTCGTGGCCGTTGCCCCGGGCCAGTCGCAGGGTATAGGCGTCCAGCATGGGCCCCGCGCACATCGCTCCGTTGCCGTAGCCGCCGCCGGCAAAGTCGAATGCCGATGCGTAGTGGTAACTCCAGCTGCCCATCCGCTCTGCCAGATCCTTAAGCTGGTAGGCGCTGTGGCGGTTGTTGCAGCTGTCCAGCTCGTTGAGACCCACGTAGTCGGCGTCGGCCTTCTTCAGGAAGTCGGCGACATCGCCGGTGCGGTCCTTGCCGCCGCGTCCGAGGTTCGCGACGTTATAGGTGACTATGGTCAGCTCCGTAGTGTGTTCGCCGGGGGTGCCGTCAATCCGCCCGCGCTGCGGACGGTCGTTTCCCCGGGCGTGCGCATCGGGCATAATGTAGTCCCTGCATCCTGTGCCGGAAAACATTGCGACAACCAGAATCATTGCAAGTTTCAGCAGAGTTTGTTTCATAGAGCGAGATGGTTTATTGCCCAAAGTTAGCCATTATGCTTTAATTGTGTATCTTTGTCTGTATGGAACTTTTCTTCTGCGCAGACATATCTTCCGGCGCCAGAGTGCTCGACGCCCAGGAGTCCGGGCACTGCGTCAAGGTGCTCCGGCATCGTGCCGGCGACATGATTCACGTCATCGACGGGCAGGG
>CACXHG010000033.1 GCA_902767355.1 uncultured Bacteroidia bacterium | reverse complement strand
GCTTTTTTTCAGAAAAGAACGTCTGTTTTCCATATATGGTGTCTAATTGTTTAACATTCTGCTTTTTGCCAGCAGGCTGGCGCCGATGGCGCCCGCGTTGCGCCCCAGGCGGGAGGCCTTGATCACGGTGTCGTTGTTCACCATGTTGAGCGACAGCTTGTTCACGGCGATCTTGAGGGGTGGCATAAGATAGCGTTCGGTCACGGACAGCCGGCCGCCGATGATGACCATGTCCGGGTTGAAAATATTTATCAGTCCGGCCACCGCGCGGCCCAGGGTGGCGCCGATCTCCTCTATGCACTCTATCGCCGTCACGTCTTCTTTCTGGACGGCGTCCAGAATGTCGTTGAGGCTCAGGTCGCCCGATTTCTTGTATTTCTCGGTGAGCAGCGAAGGCTGGCCGTCCTTGATCTTTTCGCAGACAAGCCGGTGCAGCGCCATGCCGGAGGCGCCTGTCTCCAGGCAGCCGATTTTGCCGCAGCGGCATATCTGGTTGTTGTCCAGCATAGGGAAGTGTCCCACCTCTCCGGAGAAACCGGACTTGCCGTAGAAGAGTTCGCCGTTCATCACCATGCCCATGCCAAGGCCCCAGCCCACATTGAGGAACAGGATGTTGCCGGCGTCGCCGGCGATGCCGCTCATATACTCGCCGTAGGCCATGCCGTGGGAGTCGTTTTCTACCGAAACGGTTTTCCCGAAGCCCTTTTCCAGGATGCTGCGGATGGGTTTCTCTTCGCTGATGAAATAGGAGTAGCTGTAGCCGGTCTCGTGATTGACGCGCCCGGTCAGGTTGACGCCGTAGGAGCGGACAATGGAGCGGTCCACCTTGGCCTTCTTGAGGGTGTTCGTGACCGTTTCGCAGAGGCCGAGCACCGAGGCTTCGGTGTTCTGAAGCTTATAGGGGATGTCGTGTTCGAAATATATCGCCCGCCCGGGGAAATCCGTGACGGCCACGGAAATGCTGTCCTGTCCCACGTCGATGCCCACGAAATAGCCCGCACCCGGGTTGAGCCCGTATATGCTGGGCCGCCTGCCGGTGGCCGACTCCTGCTTGCCCAGATCCGCAAGATAACCCATATCCACAAGTTCGCCCACTATACGGGAGATTTTGGGGATGCTGGTGTCGAGTTCTTTAGCCAGGTCGGCCAGCGAAAAGCCGGATCCCTTGACGCAGAGGTTCAGGATAGTTCTTTTTTCGGCGGCATAGCGCCCGTTGATGTCGTTTAAGAAAGTAGTCATATCGTTATTGCCATACAAAGATATTTATCCCGGATGCAAAAAACAAGAAAAATTGAGGCGATGTAAAAAACACATCGATATTTTTTAACAAATTGTTAAAAATATTTGGATATTTTTTGATGTTTCGTAAATTTGTCGTGTTATGTTAGAAAAGTCAGATATTAAATAAACATGGAACTATGACAGGCAGAGATTTCAAACAACTCGCGAGCAAATATAATAACGAGCTTTATGGCAGGGTATTGCCTTTTTGGCTGGAAAAGTCTCAGGATCTTGAATACGGCGGTTACTTCACTTGCCTGATGCGCGACGGCAGTGTGTTCGATACCGACAAGTTCGTGTGGCTGCAGGGGCGCGAGGTTTGGATGTTCGCGATGCTATACAACCAGGTGGAAAAGAATCCCGCCTGGCTGGAGTGCGCCCGCCAAGGCGCTGATTTCCTGGACAAATACGGGCACGACGGCAATTATGATTTCTATTTCTCGCTGACCCGTGAGGGGAACCCCATCATCCAGCCCTACAACATATTTTCCAACACTTTCGCCTGCATGGCCTTCGCGCAGATGGCGGTGGCCACCGGCAGCGAGCACTATGCCGATGTGGCGCGCAAGACCTTCCGGAGGATACTGGAGCGCCGCAGCAATCCCAAGGGAATATGGACCAAGGCTGTGCCGGGAACACGCCCGATGAAGGATTTCGCCCTACCCATGATCATCTGCAACATGGCGCTCGAGGTGGAGCCGATTATCGAAGATAAAAAATTGCTGGACAGCACGATAGAAGAGGCGCTGCACGAGGTGTTCGACGTGTTCTACCAGCCGGACCTTGGAGTCATGGTGGAAAACCTGGCTCCGGACGGCTCCCTGGTGGATTGTTTTGAAGGCCGCAAGGTCAACCCCGGTCACGACCTGGAAGCGCTGTGGTTTATGATGAATCTGGGTCTGAGACTGGACCGCAAGGATATAATAGACAAGAGTATGGAGATAGCCCTTCGGGTGATTGATTATGGTTGGGACAAACAGTTTGGTGGTATTTTTTATTTTATGGACCGCAAGGGCTATCCTACTCAAGAGCTGGAATGGGACCAGAAGCTCTGGTGGGTGCATTTCGAGAGTGCCATCACCATGATCAAGGGCTATCAACTCACCGGCAACGCCAAGGCCCTGGACTGGTTCCTCAAGCTGGACGACTATCTCTGGAAGAACTTCCGGGACGACGAGTATCCCGAGTGGTTCGGATACCTTAACCGTCGCGGCGAGGTGCTGCTGCCGCTTAAAGGCGGCAAATGGAAGGGCTGCTTCCACGTGCCCCGCGGCCTGTATCAGATAGGCAACATACTCAATCAGATAGCAGACAAAACAAACTAATCTACAATAGCTAATGAAGCATTTATTCCGATTCTTGACGCTTGTTGCCGCAGGCTTTATGCTGGCGGCCACACCCGTTTTTGCCCAGTCTTATATAAAGGGCAAAGTCATCGATTCGGACGGCAAGCCGCTTGCCGGCGTCACCGTTATGGTCAAAGGGACCTCCAACGGTACTGTCACCGGCGCGGACGGCACATATTCGCTGCGCGCCGCCGAAGGAGATGTGATCGAATTCTTCTGTCTCGGTCTGGAGACCATAGACCGCACCAGCGATGGACACAGTCCAATAAATGTCACTATGAAAGAAGACTCCATCTACCTGGAAGGTACGGTGGTAGTCGGCTATGGTACGGTTAAGAAAGAGACCATGACCGCCGCGGTTTCCGCCATCAAGGGTGAGGAGCTGCTCAAGGCCCCCGCCACCAACGTATCCCAGGTGCTGGCCGGAAAGCTGCCCGGCATCTCGTCGGTGCAGGAATCCGGTGAGCCCGGCCTGGACCAGGCTTCGCTGCGCATCCGCGGTTCCGTTTACGGCGTGGCCTATGTGGTGGACGGTTTTCCCGTGGACAATATCAACGATATCGACCCTGCCGACATCGAGAGCGTATCGGTGCTGAAGGATGGCGCATCCGCCGCCGTCTATGGTCTCAAGGCAGCCGGCGGTGTGATTATCATCACCACCCGTCGCGGCGCCAAGGGCACTCCGACTATCACCTACAACGGCTCGATGGGTATCTCCATGAACGCCAACTTCCCTAAATTCATGAACGGCCCGCAGTTCGCCTATTATTATAACCTGGCCCAGGAGATGGACCAGCTGGCGAGCGGCGCGATTGCTTCTGAAGACGAGTATGAGCCGTATTACACGCTGGCGAACGTGGAGGCGATGCTCAACGGCGACCCCACCGACGGCTGGGACAATGTGGACTATATCAAGAAGGTGTTCGGCACCGGCCGCACCGCCAAGCACAACGTTACGGTGCAGGGCGGCAGCGAAAATTCCAAATATTTCATTTCTGCAGGCTATCTCGGCCAGAAGGGTAATATAGATGGTTACAACTATAACCGCTATAATGTCCGCACAAATATCGAGAGCCGCCTGGCAAAACATCTGGTGTTCAACGCCGGCCTGAGCGGAGTGGTGTCCAGGCGCGAGACCCCGCGCTTCCTCTCCGGGGGTTCCGACGGTTCTGAATCGGGAGCTACCAGCGAGGTGGGCTGGTTCTCGGTGGCCCATCAGGTCATCGGCATCCATCCTTACCTGCCCGAGATGCATGATGGCCTTTATACAGGTTCCATCCCTACCAACCAGGCTTATCCCTACAGCCCGCTGGCTGCACTGTACAATTCGGGCAGCAAGAAGACCAACGGCTTCAGCGGTACTCTCAATGCCTCGCTGACCTGGGAGATTCCCTGGGTAAAGGGCCTGGAGGCGAAGGTGAGCGGATCCTATGACTATCATACTTCTTACAACAAGAATCTGGATACTCCCTATTATGTGGCGGTCCGCCGCAGGGATGCCGACGGCAACTGGACATGGGGCACCCCGATGATCGATGTCAACGGCACGGCCAACGGCATCAAGCTGGGCGAGGGCAGTGTCTATTCCCAGACTATGACCGGCCAGGCCAGCCTGTCTTACATAAACTCCTTCGGCCTGCACAATGTGGAGGTTCTGGCCCTGGCCGAGATGCGCGACTGGCAGACCAACAACCTGAGTGCCTATGTCAGGAACCTTCCGTTTGCCCTGCTGCCGGAGTTGAGCAAAGGCACACCCACCGCAAGCCCGCTTTCGGGCGGCAGCGACGCTTCCCGCAGCGCCGGCTATGTGGGCCGCATCCGCTATAATTACGACGAGAAATATCTGGCCGAATTTACCGGGCGTTACGATGGCTCCTACAAGTTTGCCGGCATGACCAAAACCCGCTGGGGCTTCTTCCCCTCGGCGTCCGTGGGCTGGAATATCTCCAAGGAATCGTTCATGCAGAACCTCACCGCCCTGGACAACCTCAAGCTGCGCGCTTCCGTGGGTCTGCTCGGAAACGACGGAGTGTCTCCCTACATGTTCCTGAGCAAATATGCGGCAGGGCCGAAAGTCGTGTACAACGGCACGGCCATCCCTTCTTACTATACCTCCGGAATCCCCAACAAGGATCTGACCTGGGAGAAGACCCTGTCGTATAATGTCGGTTTCGATTTCTCCCTGTGGAACGGACTCCTCGGCGGCGAGATTGACGCATTTTACAATTATACATTCGACATCCTCTCTTCGAACCGCGGCGGACACCCCGACTCCATGGGAGGTTATTACCCTACGTATATAAATGGCAATGCCATCGACGCCAAGGGTATAGACGTGCTCATCACCCATCGCAACCACTTCGAGCTGGGCGGCAAGCCTCTCTTCTACGAGCTTGCCGGCACCGTGACTTACTCCAAGACCCGCTGGCTCAAATATAACGACGAACCGAATATCGCTCAGTGGCAGAAAGTCACAGGCACAACCTATGCTGCCATCGACGGTTGGATTGCAGAGGGGCTCTACCGCAGCGAAGAAGAGATCGACAACTCGGCCTGGTACGGCAACTCCCGTCCCAACATCGGCGACATCAAGTACAAGGATATGAACGGCGACGGCGTGATAGACTGGTCCGGAGACCGCGGCATCTTTGGCAAGAGCAACCGCCCGGAACTGACTTTCGGTCTGAATGTCAACGCCACCTGGAACGGCTTCGATATGAACCTGCAGTTCACAGGCGGCGCACTGTTCCAGGTATCCATGCTGGGTAACTACTACAACGGCGTCGACGACAACACTGTCTGGACCCGCACTTTCAAGGAGGGCGGCAATTCCCCGCTGTTCCTTGTGGAGAACGCCTACAGCCTGGACAATCCGGACGGAATATTCCCCCGCCTGACTCTTGGCAATACCGGCCACGGCGGGCACAACGGCCTCAACTCCAGCTTCTGGTGGCGCGACGGCAAATATGTCCGTCTCAAGACGGCCCGTCTTGGCTATACGCTGCCGCAGTCATTCACCCGCACATTCAGCGTAGAGGCCCTGCGCATCTTCGTGGAGGGCAACAACCTCTTCACCCTGGACGGCCTGCCGGCTGGCATCGACCCCGAGGCTCCGGGCGTGAACAACGGCTACTACCCGCAGCAGCGCAACATTATGGGCGGTATAACAATAACCTTATAAACCAGGATGCCTTATGAAAAAGATTCTTTTAGCACTTTCTCTCTGCTGCGTTCTGGCAGCCTGCAACGACTTTCTGGACATGACTCCCCGCGACAGCATCTCCGACAAGGTGATGTGGGCTTCGACGGAGAGTGCAGAGTATGCCGTCAATAACGTGTACTCCTATACATACGACATTTTTGCCAACTGGCCCAGTACGGTCGGCATAACCGAGGCCTTTACCGACGAATTCAAGTACGGCGGCTACAACAATTTCGCCTACAACCTCATTCCCAGTCAGGTAGCTTATGGCGGAGCCGACCTTACTGCCAATTTCGTATCGGTATATCTGGGCTGCTGGACCGAACTTTATTCTGCGGTGCGCCGCACCAACGAGGCCATCAGCAACCTCAAGGCCCTGGGCGGCGGCCTTCCCCAGGCCGATCAGACCCGCCTGATGGCAGAGCTTCGCCTGATGCGTGGCTGGCTCTATTTCGAACTGGTAAAACGCTACAAGGAAATCATCATCTACGATGAGGACCTGAGCAAGATTGCCATAGACAAAGCCCTCTCTTCCGAAGAGGAAGGCTGGGATTTCGTGTCGGCCGACCTTAATTTCGCCGCCGAGAACCTGCCCGAGAAGGCTGCCGCAAAGGGCCGCCTGGACAAGGGCGCCGCATACGCCCTGATCTGCCGCTCGATGCTCTACGCAGAGCGCTGGGCAGATGTGATCTCCGCAGCCGATGCCCTCGAGCAGCTGGGCTACGGGCTGCTGGACGATTATGCCAAAGTATTCACCGTGTCAGGCAACAAGGAGTCCATACTCCAGTATAACTTCTCTTACAGCGATGCGGTTTATCACGAGTTTGATTATTACTACACCCCCGGCGGCGACTACAAGCTGGTGGACCAGCAGGGTGGAGGCTACGGTACCCCTACCCAGGAGATGGTCGAGAGCTACGAGCTGGCCACCGGAGGCTTCCCGGACTGGACGCCCTGGCATTCTTCCACTACGGCAGAACCCCCGTATGCCCTTCTGGAGCCCCGTTTCCATGCGACCATACTCTATAATGGCGCGCCTTGGAAAAAGCGCAAGATAGAGCCCTACGTGGGTGGTACGGACGGCTGGTGCACCTGGAACAAGGAGCCGCAGCCGCAGGGCCGCACCACCACCGGCTATTATCTGCGCAAGCTGGTAGATGAAACCCACGACCTCAGCGAGCGTACCCAGAGTACCCAGCATTTCGTGGTTCTCCGCTATGGCGAAGCCCTGCTCAACAAGGCCGAGGCCTGCTATCGCAGTAACGATCCTGCAGGCGCGAATGCGGCGGTACGGGCCATCCGCGCGCGCGTAGGACTGCCCTACAGCGACAAGAGCGGGGCCGCACTCTGGCAGGCAATCCGCCAGGAACGCCGGGTTGAGCTGGCTTTCGAAGGTCTCTGGTATTGGGACCTGCGCCGCTGGGAAGAGGCAGCCCAGGCTTATCCTACAGGCCTGAACGGCTATCAGGTGCACGGCCTCAAGATAGAGCCTACCGCCGTGGAAGGCCAGTTCCTCTATACCTATGTCTCTGTTGATGACAAGGACCGCAACTTCCCCGCCAAGATGTACCGCTTCCCCCTGCCCGAGGGCGAACTGAGTTCAAATGCACTTGTAGAACAATATCCTGAATGGAGATAATTATGAAAAGAGTTGTTTATATAATGATAGGCGCGGCCTTGCTCGTGGCAGGCTGCCATAAACCCGAACCTGTCCTGCCTACGGCAGACCGTCAGGGTATATCCTCCCTCGCGGCATACTTCACTTTCGGCCCCTATGCCGATCAGGAGCTGGGCCGGCTGGAGATAGACGACCCGGAGGCCGACCGCTATGTG
>CACXHG010000032.1 GCA_902767355.1 uncultured Bacteroidia bacterium | reverse complement strand
TTCTCTTGTGATCCGGTTGGGATTCGAACCCAAGACCCACAGCTTAGAAGGCTGTTGCTCTATCCAGCTGAGCTACCGGACCATCCCTTTTGGGACTGCAAATGTAAGAAAAATAGCGCTTATTTAAAAAGGCCTTCTATATCTTCCCAGCTACATTCGTTTTCTGCGGGTTCGATATTCAGCAAATGGCACATTATCAGGTAGTCGTCTGCGCTGCGGAAGCGGCGGTCGTGTTGGTAGCCGCGTTTGAAGTGCGGCCCGAAGCCGTAGAAGACCATCTGCATCTGCTCCTCGTCGGGGTCAAAGCCGTGGCCGGAACTTCCGGGGGTGGGTTTGCGCAGATCGGGATTCTCGCTGCAGACAATTCTCCAGCCCAGGTCGGGCTGCACGATGATGGGGGCTATGCGGGAGGTGAACGTGCCAAAGCGGAATTTTTCGGGCAGATCTTCGCGCAGCCAATAGCGGTAGCGGCCGGGTGCATACACAGCCAGGGAATCCATCACAGCCTGCATGCAGCCTTCGCGGGGCGTGATGCCCAGCGGCGTCTGATTGTCGCTGCGCTCTACCAAAGAACCTATTGAATTATAGAGATTAAGGTAGCGGTCTGGAGACAGTTCGGTGTGTCCGTGGTCGGCGGTAAAGATAAAATCTATCTTGTCATAGACGGGCGAGGAACGGACCTCTGAGAGGAAATAGCACAGCACGCTGTCGATGTTTTCTACCACGGCGCGCACCTGAGGACTCTCTGCGGTATAATAGTGTTCCGATTTGTCCGGCTCGTCTATATACCACATCACCAGCTGGGGAATCTGGCTCACATCCTCTTTGCAGAGGGCCTCCAGCACCATGTCGGCCATCTGCTTGCGGGTGCGCGCAGGGTCGTAGAGAACGCTGTAGGCAGGGAACTTGCCATTCACCGGGGCCTCTACGCCTATCCAGTCGAAGACATTGCAGAGTATGCCCTGGCGGGCGGCAGTGTTCCAGATGGGCTCCCCGCCATAAAGCTCGGCATTGGAGCGGGTCTCATAGCGCCCGACTGCGAAGACGGTGTCCAAGGCGCTGTCGTAGAATGTGTTATTGACAATGCCGTGGCGGTCCGGCCAGAGCCCGGTGGCCATGGAATAGTGGTTGGGCAGCGTCATGGACGGATACACCGGCTTGATAACGGAGAAAACGCCCACAGAGGCCACCGAATCCAGGGTGGGGGTGTCGTACATCTGCGGCAGGTCATAGCGGAAGCCGTCCATAGAGAGAATCACCACATAGCGGGCGTCGTCCCTCTTGCAGCCGCACATCAGGGCGGCGGCCATCGCTGCGATAAACAAAAACTTTCTCATAGTATGTTTCCAAAACAGAACAGGCCCCAAGAACATTCCTGGGGCCTGCCAGCTAAACTTTTAATCAGAATTGCGGCTTATTTTGTGAGCTCACTGAGCTTGAGATACAGCTCGTCATAACCCTCATAGAAGGTCTTGCTGATCTCTCTGAAATATGCCTTGACTCCTTCTGCAGGATAGTGGTTTACCTTCTCGAGGCAAGTGTCGGTGAGCGCCAGGGCCTGGTTTACCAGATCCTGCACTTTGTCGTCTTTCTTGCCGGCAGAGTAATCACTGAAAGCGATGCAGTCGGAGAGGTATTCGTTGGTAACAAATAAAAAGTCTTTCTTGATGGTACGGAGATTCATCTTGTGTTTGTTTTAAATAATACGCAAAGTTAATAAAAAATCAGAAATACCAGCCGTTAAAGATAATCTTGGAGAAGTCTTTGCCGGAAGCGTCGCTGCCCAGGATGCGGCGGGCGGAGACGATGTTGCCTGATTCGGGGTAATAATTGCCGCGGCCGCGCACGATGGAGGCGATGTGGACGCAGCCCTTGGAACTTTGGATAATCTCCCCGTCGCCCTTGTAGATGGCTACGTGATAGACGCGTGTGCTGCCGTCGTCCCGTTTGCGGCCGAAGAAGACCAGGTCGCCCGGCTGCAGATTGTCCCAGCCGCCGCTGATGTCAATATCTTCGCCAACGCGCGCCTGCTGAGAGGCGTTGCGCGGCAGCAGGATGCCGCAGTCCATATATACCCGCTGCGAAAGTCCGCTGCAGTCCAGGCCTTTACCAGAAGATCCGCCCCAAAGGTATGGCACGCCCAAATACAGCTTGGCGTCGGCAATGATATCTTCTCCCGACGGATTTCTGGAAGAGAAATACTCCCTGCAGTCGCAGGCGGCCTTGCGGGCAATATAGCCCTCGCGGCCGTCGGGCAGACGGCAGCGCCAGTATCGGCCGGAGCTTCCCGTGCAGGCCACGATGCAGCCGCGCACGGCGTCGCACACAATCTCGCCGCCTTTGCCGGGTGCGCTCATGACGGGAGTGTAAGCCGCTGTGACAAAGAGCCTTCTGGCCGCTTTCCAGGCCATGATGCCGGAGGCGTCGCATGGGTGCAGGCTGCCCTCGGTGACCCAGGCGGTATAACCGTCGGGGGCTTCTACCTTAAGCCAATAGCTTTTTTTCTCGATCACCCTGCAGACGGCGCCCATAAGCAGCTGGGTGCCCATCTCGGCTTCGTATTCAGGGTCTTCGCGCAGATTCGCCACCGAAATGCGGCAGATGCCGTACTGCCCGCCGTCGGCAGGAGCCTTGGGGATCGGCAGTGTGCCGGTGATTCCGGTGGGGCTCACGGAATAATTCCTGGAGCAGCCGGCGAGGGCTGCCAGCAGCGAAAGGGCAAACAACAGCTTGCGGAAGTACATATAGCGCATATTTTTCTGCTAAGGTAATTAATTCTAAATTTGCAGTAAGATAAAACTTGAAGAAATATGTTGCACAGAACCCTTTCAGGCCGCCTGGCGCTGGCGCTGGTGCTTGCTGCGGCGATGTTTGCCGGGCCGCGGGCAAAGGCCGAAACCCGCTGGACGATAGACTCCACCGGCATTGTGATGGACGCCGCCGCCAATGCCCCGCACAGCGACCACATAGAGATGAGCGGGCAGAAGGCCGCGATTGTGTACTATTGGAGTATAGACGAAGATGGCCGCTACAGCTGCGAATTCCACCATATCTTCCCGCTGCTGAGGACGATACCAAACAACACGCACGGCTTTTTCCCGTACAATCATAGTACGAATGTGGCCAAAATGCTGAAGGTGGACGGCAAGACCCCGGATTTCAAGGTCGTTCAAGTAGCCCTCGACGGCACCCTGAAGGTGAGAGAAACCACCTCAGAGCTGGAGCTGAACCGGCTGGATTTTCCCAGCGTCACAGACCAGGCGGTGTACGAAATGTTCTATGCCAGAAACATCTCCGACAGGTCGCTGAAGTTGGAAATACCCGGCTATAAATATAGTTGGGAGAGCGACCCCGAAAAGGGCGTCAAAGGCAGCTATGTGATGGATATCGAGCTGGTTAACGGCGGCACGGCCACTCTTGCCCCAGGCGAAAGCCGCTATTTCTGCCTGGTGATGCAGGCCTACGAGAAGAATGAGGCTCAGACGAAGCGCTTAAAGCCGGACACAATCGCTTTCCCCGTCGAATACGCCGCTCGGATGGGGCTCTTCAAGCAGCTGAGCGACAATCTGATACTCGAAACTCCCGACGAGGTGATAAACACCGAATTCCGCTTTGCCAAGCTGCGCGCCAGCGAGAGCATCATCGCCACCAAGGGCGGTCTGATGCACGCCCCGGGCGGCGAGGCTTATTATGCCGCCCTCTGGTGCAACGACCAGTGCGAATACGTGAATCCGTTCTTCCCCTTCACGGGCTATGAGACGGGCGTAAAATCGGCCTACGACTGCTATATGCAGTACGCCCGCTTCATGAACGACGCCTACAATCCGCTCCCCAGCTCCATAATTGCCGAGGGCGAAAGTATCTGGAACGGCGCCGGCGACCGTGGCGATGCGGCCATGACGGCCTACGGCGCAGCCCGCTACTGCCTGGAGTGTGCCGACCCTCAAAAGGCGGCGGATATCTGGCCGCTGATAGAATGGTGCCTGGAGTATTGCCGCCTCAAACTGAACGCCGCCGGAGTGGTCGCCTCCGACAGCGACGAGCTGGAGGGCCGCTTCCCGGCGGGCAAGGCCAATCTGTGCACATCCACGCTCTATTACGACGCCCTGCTGAGCGCTTCCCGCTTGGCAAAGGAACTCGGCAAGGGTGGCAGGCTGGTGCGCAGCTACCGCCGTCAGGCAAAGCAATTGCGCCGCAACATAAAGGATTATTTCGAACACACCATAGACGGCTACGATACCTACCGCTACTACGAGGGCAACGACACTCTCCGCTCCTGGATATGCATGCCGCTGGTGGTGGGCATCTTCGACCGAGCCGACGCCACTGTGGACGCCCTTTTTGAAAGTCCCCTCTACACCGGCGAAGGCCTGCTGACGCAGCTGGGCGAACAGACCTACTGGGACCGTTCTACCCTGTACGCCTTCCGTGGAGCGTACTATGCCGGCAAGGGCGATTATATCACCCCCAAGGTGAGCGCCTACACCCATCGCCGCCTGCTGGAAGACCATGTGCCGTATCCTGTAGAAGCCATGCCGGAAGGCTCTCAGCGCCATCTTTCGGCAGAGAGCGGACTCTACTGCCGCATCTTCACCGAAGGGATGTTCGGCATCCGCCCCACGGGCTTCAAGAGCTTTACCATGAAGCCCTCTTTCCCCAAGGGTTGGAGCGGGATCGCCCTGCGCCACGTGCGCGCCTTTGGCGGCGACTTTGACATAAGCTGCAAGCGCAAGGGCGGCAAGATTGTCACCACAATCACCGACAATGCCACCGCTAGCAGCCGCAGCTTCCGCTGCCGTGAGGGCAAGGAGTTCAAGGTCAAGCTGTAAGAGATGCGCTACAATTCGCAGTCGGAATACTTCAAGACCAAATACGGCGTCCGCCTCCAGAAACTGGTGGTGGACGCGGGTTTTACCTGCCCCAACCGCGACGGGACCAAGGGCCGCGGCGGGTGCACCTACTGCGACAACAACGCCTTCCACCCGAACTACAGCACCCCGGACAAGAGCATCGGCCGGCAGCTGGATGAGGGGATAGAATTCCACCGCGGCCGCTATCGCCGTGCCGGCGGCTATCTGGCTTATTTCCAGCCATATTCCAACACATACGCCCCTCTGGAAAAGCTCCGGGAACTCTATGGACAGGCGCTCGCGCACCCCGAGGTCAAGGGTCTGGTGATAGGCACTCGCCCCGACTGCGTGGACGCCGCAAAGCTGGACTATCTGGCCTCCCTGGCCAAAGAGCATATAGTGATTGTGGAATACGGCATAGAATCCTGCTACGATGCGACCCTGCAGCACATAAACCGCGGCCACAGCTGGGAGGATGCGGTCTGGGCGGTGGAGATGACGGCCGGGCGCGGCATTGCCACCGGCGCCCATTTCATCTTCGGGCTGCCGGGCGAAAGCCGCGAAATGATGATGGCCGCAGCGGATAAAATCAACACTCTCAAGATAGACAGCGTGAAGTTTCACCAGCTCCAGATCATAAAAGGCACGAAAATGGAAGAAGAGTTTGCTTTGTATCCCGAACGCTTCGAGACATTTACGCTGGAAGGCTACATAGATTTCTTTGTGGATTTCCTGGAGAGACTCAGGCCGGACCTTGTGATTGAGCGCTTTGCAGGGGAGGTTCCGCCGAGATTCGTGAATTCCACGCCGTGGGGTCTTGTGCGCAATGCCGAGCTGAACCGGATGCTTGAAGAAAGACTGGAGAGCAGAGAAACTTTTCAGGGGCGGCTGTATGGCGCAAAAAATTAGTATCTTTGCAAAATTTATATCGTTTCTACTATGCAAGATTTCTCCGACAAGATTGTTATGGAAGGCCTGACCTTCGACGATGTTCTGCTGATTCCCGCCCGCAGCGAGATAATCCCCCGCGACGTAAACGTCTCCTCCAGATTTACCCGCGAAATACCTCTGAGCGTCCCGATTGTATCGGCGGCGATGGATACTGTTACAGAATACGAGCTTGCAATCGCCATTGCCCGCACCGGCGGTATCGGCGTGATTCACAAGAATATGCCCATAGACCGGCAGGCCGACCAGGTGCGCAAGGTTAAGCGCGCGGAGAACGGAATGATCTACGACCCCGTCACCATCAAGGGCGACCAGACGGTGGGCGATGCGCTGGCGCTCATGGCGGCCAACCATATCGGCGGCATCCCGGTGGTGGACGGCGCCGGCTATCTGGTAGGCATCGTGACCAACCGCGACCTCCGCTTCCAGACCAATCCCCAGCGCCCCATAAGCGAGGTCATGACCAAGGAGAATCTGGTGACAGCCGGTCCCGACACCACTATCCCCACTGCCACCGACATCATAATGCGCTCCAAAGTGGAGAAACTTCCCGTGGTGGACAAGGACGGCAAGCTGGTCGGCCTTATCACCTACAAGGATATCACCAAAATCAAGAATAACCCCGAGGCCAGCAAGGATAGCAAGGGCCGCCTGCTGGTGGCTGCGGCGGTGGGCATCAATTCCCACAGCCTGGAAAATGTGGAGCAGCTGCGCGCAGTCGGCACCGATGCAGTGGTGCTCGACACCGCCCACGGCCACTCCGTGTTTGTGCTGGAGACCATCAAGAAGATCCGTGCCGCCTTCCCCGACATACAGATCGTAGCCGGTAACATCGCCACTGCAGAGGCCGCCATCGCCCTCAAGGAGTGCGGCGTGGATGCCGTCAAGGTCGGCATCGGCCCCGGCAGCATCTGCACCACCCGCATAATCGCCGGCATAGGCGTGCCGCAGCTGACAGCCGTGCTCAGCGTGGCCGACGCCCTCAAGGGCAGCGGCATTCCCGTGATTGCCGACGGCGGCATACGCTATTCGGGCGACATCACCAAGGCCCTAGCGGCAGGTGCCAGCACTATTATGGCAGGTTCGCTCTTTGCAGGCGTAGAGGAGGCTCCCGGAGAGGCCATTATACTCAACGGCCGCAAATTCAAGTCCTACCGCGGCATGGGTTCGCTGGAGGCCATGCAGAAGGGCTCCAAGGACCGCTACTTCCAGGATATGGAAGAGGACATCAAGAAGCTCGTGCCCGAGGGCATCGTGGCTCAGGTGCCCTATAAAGGCACTCTGGCAGAGGTTGTTTACCAGCTTGTCGGCGGCCTGAAGGCCGGCATGGGCTACTGCGGCGCCCGCAACATCGAGGCCCTGCACGACGCCAAGTTTGTCCGCATCACCGCCTCCGGCATGGCGGAGAGCCACCCTCACGACGTGACCATCACCCGCGAAGCCCCGAATTATTCCAGATAAAACATGAAACGTCTTGCAGCCATATCTCTCCTGCTGGCGCTTTTGGTGGCCGGCTGCCGTCCGGACGAGGGCGATGTCCTGGCCAGGGTCGGGGAGAACGTGCTGCATCGCAAAGATGTGCTGCAACTGCTGCCGGAAGGCGTCACGCCCGCCGACAGCGCCTCCATGGTGCAGCAGTACATCAATACCTGGGCGCTGGCCCATCTGAAGGTGCTCAAGGCGCAGGAAGTGCTCTCTGCCGACGAGAAGGACGTGACCGACGAGGTGCGCGACTACCGCGACAACCTGCTGCGCTACCGCCTGGAGCAGTCCTACACCGAATCGGCGCTGGACACCACCGTGTCCGAGGCGCAGATGCAGGACTACTACGACACCCACAGCCAGAACTGGAAATTCCCCTACATAATAGCCAAGGCGCGTATAATCACCCTGTCCCAGAACTCGCCGCACTACGATACCATCAAGAAGACCTATGCGGACACCGAGCCGGAGGACGTGGCCGCTCTGCGGGAGCTCTGCACCTCCTATGCAGAGCGCTACGAAGAGTTCGGCGGCAACTGGATGCCCATGCCCAGCATTGCCAAGGCGGTGCCGGGGCTGGATGCCGAGAGCTGTGAGACCATCTTCCGCGGCGGTAACAAATACATCAAGATTGGCGACGGCAAGGATTATTTCATTTTCCTGACCGACAAGATACCGGTGGGGGCCCCGGCGCCTTATGAATACTGCCGGCAGACCATCAAGGACGCGATACTTATCCAGCGGAAACAGGATATTTTATTACAATTGGAACAAGACTTGCTACAAGAGGGTATCGAGTCTGAAAAACTTAAGATCTACGATGTTGAACAGTAAGAGATTGCTTTCTATATTCCTGTGCGGGGCGCTGCTGGCTGCGGCCTCCGTCTCCCTCACGGGTCAGACATATAAGAACGGCCTGATAGACAAGTCGGTGGCCATAGTCGGCAACGATGTCGTGCTGCTGTCCGACATAGAGGAGGAGGTGCGCATGATGCAGGCCGGCGGCTATGCCGTGGACAACAACACCCGCTGCCAGATATTGGAGAACATTGTGTCTTCCAAGCTGTTCCTGACCCAGGCCCGCCTGGACTCCCTCACAGTGACCGACGAACAGGTGCGCGAGCAGGTCAACGCCCGTCTGGAGGATATAATGAACCGCCTGGGCGGCGAAAAACAGACCGAGGAATATTTCAAGAAGCCGATCTATCGCATCAAGGCGGACTGGACGGAGATGTTCCGCGAGCAGCTGCTTATCCAGCAGATGCAGCAGAAAGTGGTGCAGGACATCCCCAAGATGACTCCGGCCTCCGTCAAGCAGCTCTGCCAGGACACTCCGGCAGAAGATCTGCCGATGATTCCCACCCAGTACCGCCTGCGTCAGATAGTGCTCTATCCGGACAAGGAGGCCGCCGCCCTGCTGGTGCGCGAGAGGCTGCTGGACCTGCGCGAGAGGGTGCTTGCCGGCGAAAAGTTCGCCGCCCTGGCCCGCATGTATTCCCAGGATCCGAGTTCTGCGGTGCGCGGCGGAGAGCTTGGCATGCGCGCCAAAAGCGTGTACTGGCCGCAGTTCTCAGACGCCGCCATGGCCCTCAAGGTTGGCCAGGTGTCGCAGATAGTAGAAACGCCGGACGGCTTTCATATCATACAAATGATTGAGAAGCAGGGCGATATGTTCAATGCCCGCCACATCCTCATCAAGCCGGCCTATACGGCTGAAGACCGCAACCGGGCATTTTCCCGCCTGGACAGCATCCGCACGCAGATCATGGACGGCCATGTCAGTTTCGAGCAGGCGGCTTGGAACAATTCCGAAGATTTCAAGACGCGCACAAACGGCGGCATGATGGTAGATGAATACACCGGCAGCGCCCTGCTGGAAAAGGACCGCCTGAATGCCAACGACTTTGCGGCCATCAAGGATATGAAAGAAGGGGAGATCTCGGAGCCGTTCGAGTCCCTGGACACCGAGGGCCGCGGCCACACCATCTACAAAATCGTCCGTCTGGATGCCATAATCCCTTCGCACGTAGCCTCTTTCGAGACCGACTACGACGCCTTGGTGAACATGGCCAACGAACAGAACGCCCACAAGGCGATAGAGCAGTTTGTGGAAGACAAGAAGAAGACAACTTACATCAAGATAGACCCGCTGTTTGGCGGCTGTAAATTTGCCAATGAAGATTGGATCGAGTAAATATGCCTGTTTACTGCTGATTCTGCTCTTTGCCCTGGGCTTCAGCTGGGATGCTGACGCACAGCGGAAAAGCCGGCGGCGCAACGACAAGGACAGCCTGCTTACCCTGCTCAACGCAGAGTATGCGAGGGTGTTTGAGCGTCCCGGCAAGCGCGAATACCGCGAGGTCAAAGGGCCTGCGACCTTCCTTCATAACGGGGCCTATATGTTCTGCGATTCCGCCATCTGGAACGTGAGTTTCAATCAGGTGGAGGCCTATGACAATGTCAAGCTGGTGCAGGACAAGACCGTGGTTACCAGCGACAATGTGATTTACTACGCCGACGACAACGTGGCCCGCTTCCGCGGCCAGGTGGTGGAGGTGCACGACAAGGACAAGAATACCCTGCGCACCAAGTATCTGGACTACAATACCGAGGACAGTACTGCCAAGTTCACCTTCGGCGGGGCGATGCGCACTTCCAAGGGAGAGGTGATAGAGAGCGACCGGGGCACCTACGACGCCAAGACCGGCATCTGCCGCTTCGAAGACAACGTGGAGATGTTCACCGACAGCCTCTTTATCAAGACCAACAGCCTGGACTACGACACCCACGAAGAGAAGGCCTACTTCGGCAAGAAGACCCAGATGTGGAAAAACGACGTGTATATGCGCGGCGAATACGGCTGGTACCAGCAGGATTCTGGCGTGGTCTATTTCGATACCGAGGTGTATATGAACAACCCCGACTACGAGGGCTGGTGCGACACTCTCTACTACTGGCAGCACCACCGCCGCGGCCGCATGCGCCGCAACGTGCAGCTGCTGGATTCCCTGCACAAGACATATTTTGTGTCGGACGCCGGCAATATGAGTTTCGACACGGTCAACAATCTCTACGCCACCCTGTTTATGGACCCCGCCGCGGTTTATGTGGGCGAGAATTCAGAAAATCAGATAGATACCCTCTTCCTGCGGGGCGATACCCTGCTGTTCTACACCCAGAGGGTCTGCGATGTGACAGAAGAGCAGCGCAAAGACAGCGAGCAGGCGCGCCAGCAGGTCAATTTCGACGCGATAGGCGAGGCCGAGCGCAAGGCGGCGGAGAAGAAGGAGCAGGACAAGAAGGCCGCCATAGAGAAATCGCCGGAGTATAAGGCATATATGAAGCGCAAGGAGCTGGCCGAAAAGCGTCGCCAGGACAGTCTTGCCAAGGTAGAAAAGGATTCCCTTGCCAGGGCGACCGCCCTCGAGAATCTCATGCAGCTGGCCCAGACCGATTCGGCTGCTGCTGCAAGGGGGCTGGATTCGCTTCGGAAAGCAACCGGCATAGACACGCTGTCGCTGGATGCGCCCAAGCCGAACCTCGGCAAGAGCCCGGCCAAAGACGCCCTGCCGGACACTCTCGCGGCCATGCCCGCCCCGGACACCAACGCCTTTTCGTCGGCGCCCAAGTTCAAGCCTCGTGTCGGCGATCTGGACGCCTCCCTGCTTCAGGAAGAGTTGGCCATGCCTGCCAAGGATTCTGTGCTGGCAGCTGCGGACAGCCTTTCCGTGCAGGACACCACTGCCGCACAAGGCGCCCGCGACACCACCCAGCTGCGCTTTGTCAAGGGCTATCGCAACGTGCGCATCTACCGCACGGATATGCAGGCGCGCTGCGACTCCCTGTATTTCTCGCAGATAGACACTCTGCTCAGGATGTTCCTGGACCCCGTGATCTGGAACGACAACCGCCACCAGCTCAGCTCGGAGGAGGTCGTGATGCAGATGAGCGACAGCTCTTTCGACCGCGCCAACCTGCACGGCAACGCCATGATTATCAGTCAGGAAGACACCGTCCATTTCGACCAGATCAAATCTACCGAGATGCTGGGTTACTTCAATTCCGACAATACCCTGCGCCGCTTCGACGCCCTGGGCGGGGTCAACGCCATGTTCTTCATGCAGGAAGACAGCGTCATCACCATCCTCAACTCCAAGCAGGCGCAGTTCATGATGGTCACCATGAAAGACGGCGTTGCCGAGAAACTCAAGTACTATGACACCGTCAACAGCGACGCCTATCCGGTGTATGACCTGCCGGTGGACAAGCAGCGCCTCAAGGGCTTCAACTGGCGCATAGACGAGCAGCCCAAGAGCCGCTTCGACATAACCCGCCGCAAGCTGCGCAATTCCAAGCGGGCATCTTATGCTGTGAACAAACTTCCAGTGTTCCGTCGTACAAATCTGTACTTCGACGACTACATGAAGGATATCTACAAGCAGATAGAGGAGCGTGCAGAGCAGGCCCGCCGGGAACAGTTCCGCCGCGATTCGCTGGAAGCCGTGCGGCAGGAAGAGCAAAGCCGCATGGCGGCCGATACCACAATGGGTATCCACAGCGCCTTCGACCGCGAGGGCGAAGTCATAATAGATTCTCTCGCAACCCTCAAGCCGGATGTTGCGCCCAAGGCCGACACCCTGTCTGCACGCTTTGCACAGCCCGGC
Organism: uncultured Bacteroidia bacterium; assembly: GCA_902767355.1. Lineage (GTDB taxonomy): Bacteria > Bacteroidota > Bacteroidia > Bacteroidales > UBA932 > Equibacterium. The sequence goes on along the minus strand of CACXHG010000032.1, from coordinate 9,075 downwards.
CTGCCAGAAGCTGATTCGCTGGCAGCGGTGCGCCGTCAGGCCCGTCTGGATTCGCTCTCATCCCTGCGCGACGCGGCACAGGCCCGTCTGGATTCGCTGCGCAATGCGCTGGAAGAGGGCAGGGCGCCCATAGATTCTGCCGAGTCGGCCGTATCCGAGCCGCTTGCCAAGGAAGTCAAACCCGCCGTCGATTCTGCTGCCGCCACCGCCGTCAAGGGCATCGAAGGCATGGAGAATCATTCCGACGAAGGCTTCGTTGAGGTTCAGTTGCCCGAGGATCCCAAGAATATTACCCGCGAAGAGAAGCAGGCACTGAAGAAGGCCGCCCGCGAACTGAAACGCCAGCAGCGCAAGCTCGAGCGCGAGATGCGCAGGGCAGAGAGGGAGGCAAAACGTGCCGCCGCCAAGGCCGAACGCCAGGCCCGCAAGGCCGCCATCGCCGCAGAAAAGGCCGCCGCCAAGGCTGCCGCCGCCGCAGAACGCGAAGCCGCCAAAGCTGCCAAAGAAGCCGCCGCCGCTCAAAAAGCTGCCGAACGCGAGGCCGCCAAAGCTGCCAAAGCCGCCGAAAAGGCCAAGGCCAAGGCCGCCCGCGAAGCCGAACGCCTCGCCGGCAAAGCCGCCGGCCACCTCGATCCCGCCCCGGCTCCCGAGCCCGCCACCACCACTGCCGAGTAGGCTTGTAGCTTCAATCAGCATGGCTGTGTGATATCGGGAGTGGAGCCTAAATCGCTGTTTGTTAGTAGATTATAGAAAGTGCCTCCCCCTGATTTGGGGTGAGGCACTTTTCGTAATAAGCTTGTGGATAAGGGTTTATCCTACACCGCCAACCTACCGGCACAATGCGCGGACCTTTGCCGCTGACCCGGGTGTGCATCCTTTGCCGCTAGCAGTGTGGCTCCCAGGGTAAACCCGAACACAACATGAGTCATTCCAGGTGCAACGTGTGTCATCCCCGGACGCAACGTGTGTCATCCCGAGCGAGCGCAGCGAGTCGAGGGATCTGACGCTGTCGGCAGAAAGCCTGCCGCTTGAAAGATGCGCTGCTAATCGTTCATCCGCCTTTCCTGCGCAGCGGAAATGCCTATGCTCGGGGGAGGGGACTCGCGCTTCGCGCTCAGCCATCCCTCGCACTTAACGGCATTTCCCGCTGCTGCGGAATGCTGCGCACCGGCGTCTTCCCTAAAACCGCATCGCACCCTTTCAAGCTCCGGCTGTTTCTGCCTTCAATAGTAAAAGTCCTGCTCGGTATATATACGAAAAGTGGACCTTAATGACCTGAGGAGAAGTAAAATAAAGAATGTACATTTGAGTGCTTGGCAACAAGCGGACATATTTAGCGAAAGTGTTTTCGCGTTGTTCTTAATGAAATCTTGGTAATTTCTATTAGGAGAGGCAACGGGACAATCCTTCGCTCGGCGATGATATTGTTCTTTCGACATTCTGTCGAACAACATATCAGTCGAGTGTGGTGCATTATTCCAGACCATTCTCCTCGGTTTCCCAGAACCTCATTAAGGTGGTGCGGATAGGCTCCACACTTTTGTTTTGAATAGTTTTCTCCTTTAGGCGCCGGGGAGTTAAAAAACATTGTATTTTATGGATAAGCGAGCAGTGGTATCCCCCAGCGTTTCAATTCTCAAGGAGTATGAGGCCCCCGACTGCGAGATTTTTTCTATGGGAGTACGGAGCGTAATCTGCGAAAGCGAAACCGAGCGTGTGGGCGAACAGGAAGGGGAATGGTAACGAAAGATAAAATCAGCATTATGAAAAGAATAATATCACTTAGCCTTTTGGCAACATTGGCAGTTTGCGGCTGCCAGGTCAAGGAAATCAACGAGATTACCAACGAGACCAAGAACGAACCCGAGGCTAAAGTCTTCACCGCAATAATCGAAGACAATAACACTGAGACTAAGACATCCCTGGACGACGAGGGCAACGTGCTCTGGAAGCAGGGCGACCAGGTAAGCATCTTCGCCGGGAGCACAATCAACGAGCAGTATCAGGTGACCGACGAATCTGACGGAAAGACCGCGGCTGCGCTGAACAGGGTGACCAGTCCCGGCTTCGTTGCGGGAACGGACATAGACAACAATATTGCATACTATCCTTATACCGCCACCGCCGGCATCGCCAAAAGCGGCAGTGGTTATGTCATCAGCGACATAACCCTTCCAGCAACCCAGACTTACGCAGAGGGTAGCTTCAGTAACGGCGCCTTCCCGATGACCGCCGTGACAAGCGGTGCGAATGACTATAACCTCAAGTTCAGGAATGTGCTTGGCGGTCTTAAACTCCAGCTGACAGGAACAGCCAGGATAGCATCAGTCAGCATAACAGGGAACAGGGATGAGATTCTTTGCGGCGCAGCAGAAGTGACAGTTGCCAATGGAGTCGTTCCGTCTATAAACTTGAAAGACGCAAGCGCTAAGACAGTCACTTTGGTTTGCGGCACCGGAGTGCAGCTGAATGCAGAAACAGCCACTGCATTTATCATTGCTTTGCCAGCAATGACGATGGAAGGCGGCTTCACGGTAACAGTGACTGACAACGACGGTGTGCAGATGGAGATCAAGACGACGAAGCCTCAGACCATTACCCGCTCGAACCTGCTGAAGATGCCAACGGTTACATACGAGGCAACTTCATATTCCGGTCACCAATATGTCGACCTCGGCCTGCCATCAGGTCTGAAGTGGGCAACATGCAACGTCGGAGCGAATTCACCAGAGGAATACGGCGATTACTTCGCCTGGGGCGAGACTGAGCCGTATTACAGCAGCTTGGACCCGTTGACTTGGAAGGATGGAAAGACAGCCGGTTACATCTGGGTATCCTACCAATGGTGCAATGGAAGTTCTAATACACTTACCAAATACAACACCAATAGTGAATACGGCCCCGTGGTGGACAATAAAATCATATTGGACATAGAAGATGACGCAGCCCGTGCAAACTGGGGTGGCAGTTGGAGAATGCCTACGTATCAGGACTGGACAGAGTTAAGGGAGAAGTGCACTTGGACGTGGACCACTCAGAATGGAGTAAACGGAAGATTGGTTACCGGTCCCAACGGGAAACACATATTCCTACCTGCCGCAGGCTACCGGGACGCGGGCGGCCCCTACCTCGAGGGCTCCTACGGCAGGTGCTGGTCTTCTTCCCTCGATACGGACAACCCGAGCGACGCCTGGGGCGTCGACTTCCTTTCCGACGGTGTCTTCAGGGGCAGCGACGGCCGCTGCTACGGGCACTCGGTCCGACCCGTCACAGAATAAAGGCAGTCTTGGGCATCAGCCCGGACTGCCGGCTGCCTGCGAATGCGGGCAGCGTCAATAATTCAACCCTTGGGCGAAGCCCTAATGGATGGTCGAGGATGCAAAGGGCAGCAGGCTGCAACGGCCCGAGTTGAGTCCGGCCGAGTATCGAACATCACAGCTTACGTCGGAAATAAACGCCAGGAATGGGAGATATCTCGACTGGAGCCTTCGGTTTCGCTCGATATGACACGGGACCTTGTGTTGCGGCTACGGCCGGTATGAGGGTCGGTTTTGTGCGGTTCGCGTTCAGACTATAGTGGGGTGGAGCCTAAATCGCTGTCTGTTAGTAAATTATTGAAAGTGCCTCTCCCTGTTTTGGGGCGAGGCACTTTTCGTAATACGCTTGTGAATAAGGGTTTATCCTACACCGCCAACCTGCCGGCACAATGCGCGGACCTTTGCCGCTGACCCGGGTGTGCAGCCTTTGCCGCTAGCAGTGTGGCTCCCAGGGTAAACCCGAACACAACACGAGTCTTCCCGATTGTAACGTGCGTCATCCCCCGAGCGCAACGTGTGCCATCCCGAGCGAGCGCAGCGAGTCGAGGGATCTCCAGCTTCGCGCCAGCGCCCGCATGCATAAATTTTTGGCAAGGTTATTGCCGAAAGTGTTATCTTTGTAAAACGTCTTTTAAAAGTTGACACTATGCGTAAGTTTATAGCGATTGCTGCAGTTGCCCTGACGATGATATGCGCCGCAGGGTGCAGCGTGCCCCAAAGGCTCAACACTTTTGTGAACCGCACCGAGAGGCGTGCCTACCGGTATTCTATCCGCGACTGGGAGTATTCCTTGCACAGATATGAGTCGCTGGTGATGCAGTATGTGCGCAACTACACTTATTACACCACCGCAGAGAAGCGCATGGCCATGAATGCCATCGGGCGCTATCATGCCCTGCTGGTGAAGGCCGGCGTGAAGGAAGGGGCGTCGCTGCTCTATGAGCTGCGCGAGTATGCGGGCGCGCTGCAGGATGTGTTCGCCCAGGACGTGGGAGCCTTCGTGGATTTCCTCCGGGATGTGCTGAATATGGGCGACGAGAAGATTTTCCAGCTGCGCAAGCGTCTCTACGACGAGTTTGACTAGTGTATTCTTAAAACGAAAAGATATATGGAAAACAAAGGAACATTTCTGGCAGGTGTGGCCGTCATGATCGGCCTCATTTGCGTGGGACTGAGTATCCCCAGGGCAGTCAAGGTGTTGGATTCGGCAAAGCGCAACGTGAGCGTGCGCGGCCTGTGCGAGAAGGAGGTGCCGGCAGACAAGGTCATCTGGCCGCTCCAGTACAGCGTGGCAGGCGACGATCTGACCGCACTTTACAAAAAGATTGAAGACAACAACGCTGTCATCAAGGCTTTCCTCAAGCAGGGCGGCATCGAGGACTCCGAGATAAGCGTGTCCGCTCCCAATATTTCCGACCTCTTCACCCAGGAGTATGGCGGCAACAACCGTCGCTTCCGCTATGTGGCTAAATCTACTACCACGGTGGGGACCGGCAAGGTGGACAAGGTGCTGGAGCTGATGAACCGTCAGGGCGAGCTGATCCGCGACGGCATCACCCTGGAGAGCGGCTGGGAAGCCCGCCCGACCTTCAGCCTGGAGAGCCTGAACGACATCAAGCCGCAGATGATTGAAGAAGCCACCAAGAACGCCCGCGCCAGCGCGCAGAAGTTTGCCGACGATTCCGGCAGCCGCCTTGGCAAGATTCGCGAGGCTACCCAGGGCTATTTCACTATCGAGGACCGCGATTCCAATACGCCCCAGATAAAGAAAGTGAGGGTGGTTACCAACGTAAATTACTCACTGACAAAGTAAAACAACATTCAAGCATAATAGCGGCCGCAGCTTAGTTAGCAGCTGCGGCCGCTTTTTTGTTAATAAAAATGCCGTTTTGATTTAGAAATCTCGTCTGAAATTACTAAATTGCAACGATTTTCTAATTAATTTTTTGGGTATGCAAAACAAATTGCAAGAATTGACCGACAAGCTTTATAATGAGGGGCTTGCAAAAGGGAAACAAGAAGCTGACAACCTGCTCAGCCAGGCCCGCAGCCAGGCCGGCGAAATCGTCGCCGCAGCCAAGGCCGAGGCCGAGAAGATTGTCGCCGATGCCCGCCGCGAGGCAGAAGACCTCAAGGACAGGGTGGCAGGCGACGTGAAGATGGCTTCTACCCAGACTCTGGCAGCCCTTCGCCAGCAGATAGAGCAGATGATAGAGACCAAGGTTGTCGGAGACAAGGTGGATGCTGCACTCGCCGACAAGCAGTTCATGGGCAAATTGCTCCAGACTGTGGTGGGCGCTTTCTCTGCCGGCGGCGTCAGTGAAGGCCTGGATGTCATCCTCCCCGCCGAGATGAAGGCTTCTGCGGAAGGATTCCTGTCCGCCAATATAGGCCAGGAGCTCTCGAAGGGTCTGACCCTGGATTTTACAGACGCCATCGAGGGTGGTTTCCGCATCGCTCCCAAGGGGAAAGGCTATTTCATTGACTTTTCCGACGAGAGTTTCAAGGCTTTGATAGGCGAATACCTTCGTCCTGCAACAAACAAGATACTGTTCGGCTAGCATTTGTCAGGCGTAGATGAATAACTACCCATATATCATTGCGAGCCTTCCGGACCTGGCGCTTGACTTCGAAAAGCACGAGTTTGACTACGAGTTCGTGAGGGAGAACATCTTCTTCTCGCTCAGCGAAGAAGACCGCAGGCTTGTGGAATGGCTGGAGCAGGGCTTTGTGGCAGAGAACCTGAACGAGGATTTCTACCGCGCCAGCAGCCGCTGCGGCAACAAATTTATCCGCAATTACTTCGGCTTTGACCATCAGCTCCGCAGCGAAAAGGTGGCCTGGCTGCAGAAGCGCGACAGCGGCGAGGACTTTGACGAAAAAGAGGATCTTCGCAAGGCCTTTGCGATGCCGGATATTTTCCGTCGCGAGCAGGCCATATCGACCCTGGTGTGGAACAAGATAGAGCAGATGACCGAGCTGGAGGTGTTCAGCATAGACCAGATACTGGCTTTCCTGGCCAAGGCGCACATCATAGGCCGCTGGAACCGCCTGGACCGAACCACCGGCAGGAAGCTCTTCGAGCAGTTTGTACAAGAGATAGACGATACTTACAATAAAAACAAGATAGACTAGATATATGAAGACAACCGGCGTTGTTACAGGTATTATCTCCAACCTCGTGACCATAGAATATGACGGTCATGTGGCTGAGAATGAAATCTGTTACATAGATTTGAATGGAGTCAAGCTGATGGCCGAGGTAATCAAGGTCACCGGCAAGAACGCCTTCGCCCAGGTTTATGAGAGCACCCGCGGCCTGCGTCAGGGCGACAAGGTCTTTTTTGACGGGCACATGCTCGAGGCCACGCTGGGCCCCGGCCTGCTTTCGAGCAGCTACGACGGCCTGCAGAACAACCTGGCCACCATGGAAGATGTGTTCCTCAAGCGGGGCGAATACACATCCCCTCTGGACCACGACAAGCTCTGGGACTTCACCCCTCTGGCCAAGGCCGGTGACAAGGTGGAGGCCGCGAGCTGGCTGGGCGAGGTAAAGGAAGGCTGGCTGCCTCACAAAATAATGGTGCCGTTCTCTTTCAAGGGCACATACACCGTCAAGAGCGTAGCCCCTGCCGGCCAGTATAAGATAGACGACACTATGGCCGTCCTCACCGACGCCAAGGGCGCCGAGGTCAAGGTGACCATGGTACAGAAATGGCCCGTGAAGGTGGCCATCGGCGGCTACAAGGAAAAGCCGCGCCCCTACAAGATCATGGAGACGCACGTGCGCACCATCGATACCTTCAACCCCATCGCCGAGGGCGGTACGGGCTTCATCCCCGGGCCTTTCGGCTGCGGCAAGACCGTGCTCCAGCACGCCATAGCGCGCCAGGGCGACGCCGAAGTCATTGTGATGGCGGCCTGCGGCGAGCGTGCCAACGAGGTGGTGGAGATCTTCAAGGAGTTCCCCGAGCTGATAGACCCCAACACCGGCCGCAAGCTCATCGAGCGCACCACCATCATCTGCAACACCTCCAACATGCCGGTTGCGGCCCGCGAGGCCTCTGTATATACCGCCATGACCATCTGCGAATACTATCGCGCCATGGGTCTGAAGGTGCTGCTGCTGGCCGACTCCACCTCCCGCTGGGCACAGGCCCTTCGCGAGATGAGCAACCGCATGGAAGAGCTTCCGGGCGCCGATGCGTTCCCCGTGGACCTGTCTTCCATCATATCCAACTTCTACGCCCGCGCCGGCATAGTCAAGCTGAACAATGGCGCCACCGGTTCCGTAACTTTCATCGGTACGGTTTCGCCCGCTGGCGGTAACCTCAAGGAGCCGGTGACCGAGTCCACCAAGAAGGCCGCCCGCTGCTTCTATGCGCTGGAGCAGGCCCGTGCCGACAGCAAGCGCTATCCGGCCGTGAACCCGCTGGATTCCTATTCCAAATATCTGGAGTATCCCGAGATTGTGGACTATCTGAACAAGACTGTCCGCCCGGGTTGGGTGGATGACGTGCTCAAGGCCAAGAACATAGTGCGCCGCGGCAAGGAGATGGCGGAGCAGATCAACATCCTGGGCGACGACGGCGTGCCCTTGAGCTACCACGAGACCTTCTGGAAATCCGAGCTTATAGACTTCGTGATTCTCCAGCAGGACGCCTTCGACCCCGTGGACAGCCAGTGCCTGATGGAGCGTCAGGACTTTATGCTCACCACCGTGCTGGACGTGTGCGAGCGCAAGTTTGATTTCGATTCTTTCGAGGAGTGCGGCAAGTTCTTCAAGGAAATCATCAACGTGATGCGTCAGATGAACTACGCTCCCTGGAAGAGCGAGCAGTTCGAGAAATATTTAGGTCAATTAAACAATATCCTCTCCAATGGCAACAACTAACGCTTTTGCAAAGACATATATACAGTTGGATTCGATAACCAAGGCGACGGTTTCGCTGCACGCCGAGGGCATCAGCAACGACGAGCTGGCCAGCGTGGACGGCCGTCTTGCCCAGGTGGTGAAGATCAAGGGCGACACTGTGACCCTGCAGGTATTTGCCGGCACAGAGGGTATTCCTACCAATGCCGAGGTCAAGTTTTTCGGCGAGGCTCCCTCGCTCAAGGTGAGCGACGAACTCTCCGGCCGTTTCTTCAACGCCTACGGCGACCCGATAGACGGCGGCCCCAGGGTGGACGGCGAGAAGCGCCTGATCGGCGGCCCCTCCGTGAACCCCTACAAGCGTCGCCAGCCTTCGCAGCTGATTCCCACCGGAATCGCCGGCATCGACCTTAACAACACCCTGGTTTCGGGCCAGAAGATCCCCTTCTTCGCCGACCCCGACCAGCCTTACAACCAGGTGATGGCCCAGGTGGCCCTGCGCGCCGACGTGGACAAGATTATCCTGGGCGGCATGGGCCTGAGCAACGACGACTACCTCTACTTCAAGCAGGCTTTCGAGGCTGCCGGCGCCCTGGACAAGATCATAAGCTTTGTGAACACCACCGACCAGCCGCCTGTAGAGCGTCTGCTGATTCCGGACATGGTGCTCACCGCAGCCGAATATTTTGCCGTGGACAAGAACGAGAAGGTGCTGGTGCTGCTCACCGACATGACCCTCTACGCCGACGCGCTCTGCATCGTGTCCAACCGTATGGACCACATCCCTTCCAAGGATTCCATGCCCGGCTCGCTCTATTCCGACCTGGCCAAGATCTACGAGAAGGCCGTGCAGCTGCCCGACGGCGGTTCCATCACCATCATTGC
>CACXHG010000031.1 GCA_902767355.1 uncultured Bacteroidia bacterium | reverse complement strand
GCTGCCGGAGGGTTTCAAGCTGATGTTTGCGGGGGCAGTGGGCGAGGCACACGGGTTTGAGTGTACGATGGAGGCGGCCCGGCTGACAAAGGAACATAAAGAGATCAAATGGGTAATTGTGGGTGACGGGCGCAGGCTGGACTGGGTGCGCTCGTTTGTGGCGGAGAACGGGCTGGAGGAGACGGTGCTGACGCTGGGGCGTTTCCCGGCGGAGACGATGCCGTGGTTCTTCGCTCAGGCAGATGTGATGCTGGTGACGCTGAGCGACAACCCGCTGTTCCGCTTGTATGCTCCGGCGAAGATTTCGTCGTATATGGCTGCAGGCAAGCCTATTGTGGCAGTTCTGAACGGCGAAGGGGCTGAGGTGATCCGCGATGCGGACTGTGGCTGGACGCTGGCGGCTGGCGATGCAGAAGGGTTCGCCCGCCTGGCTGTGGAGCTGTCTCAGATGGATGCTTCGGTCTTGGAAGAGAAGGGGCGGAACGCCCTGAAATATTATAATGCGCATTTCGTGAAAGAGGATTGCTTGCGTCGGCTGGATGAGTTGATGGAACTGAAATGAATACGGATTTACAAGATATTTTCCTGCATCTGGTGCGGCTGGGTATAGACGCCGAGTTGGAGGCGATTGTGCCGGAAGGCGTCGACTGTCAGGCCTTGCAAGAGCTTGCAGAAGAGCAGGGGCTTGAGGGCGTGGCTGTGGATGGGATAGGCAAGATTCCCAAAGAGAACAGGCCGCCCAGGCGGGAGATTATGCCGTGGATTGGTTCCGTGATGATGGCGGAAGATAAATACGCCGGCCAGCAGAAGGTGGCTGCGAAAATGGCGCAGTTGTTCCACGCTAACGGCATCCGCACGTATGTTCTAAAGGGGGCCGTGGCAGCGGAATGCTACCCGCATCCGGAGCATAGGACAAGTGTGGATATGGACTGCTTCCTGCTACCGGACACCAGTGATTTTGACGCCTGGAAGTTGGGTAATGATTTGATCAAGGCCCGGGGCTATGAAGTTGATTTTGACTATTATAAGAACAGCACGTTCTATCTTCCCGGCCTTGCTGTAGAGAATCATCAGTACCTGACACCGTTCCGTGGGAACAAGCGTCTCACTGCCCTGGAAAAGGAGTTGCAAGCTATGTTCAGGCAGGATGGGGGCGAGGACCGCTTTGCTGATACCTGGCTTTACCGCCCGCCCGTGATGGTTTCGGCCCTGTTTTTAATCGAGCACGCATATTCGCACTTTCTGCACGAAGGCCTGACCTGGCGTCTGGTGCTGGATTGGATCTTATTCAGCCGGCGGCATCGTGACGAGATTGACTGGGCTGTGCTGGATGCGAAAATAGACGAGTACGGCTTCAGAAAGTTTTATGATTCATACCTGCGGTTGGGCAAGTTCCTGATTGGCGAGTTGGGCGAAGACGGGCTGTCGGAGAACGACCGTATGATGTTAGACGATATCTGGGCTCCGCTGGACCTGCACGAAGATGTCCACGGCCTCGCCGGCAAACTTGCCCTCGCCGGCAACACCTTCCGCGCCCGCTGGAAATACCGCCACTTCACCGACATCACCTGGCTGAAGGCGTTGTGGATTCAGGTGAAGGGGGCGCTGTTCGATAAAAATCCTAAGATATGAGTATCTGGCTCAAATATTTAATCATCGCCGCCATCCTTCTGGCGGCGGAGTTGCTGTATTTCTTCATCGCTTCCCGCTGCAACATCATCGACAAGCCTAACGAGCGGAGCTCGCACACCAAGGTGGTGCTGCGGGGTGGGGGAATCATCTTCACCATAGGGCTGTGGGTGTGGAGCGCGTTCTTCGGGTTCCAGTATCCGTGGGCGCTGGCGGCGGTGACGCTGGCGGCGGGCGTGTCGTTTATAGATGACATCAAGTCGCTGCCGGACGGCGTCCGCTTGGTGGCGCAGTTCGCGGCGATGTTTATGGTGTTCCATCAGATAGGGATGCTGCACTGGAATATGTGGTGGATGGTGCTGCTGGGCCTGATTGTGTGCGTAGGTGCCACCAACATCTACAATTTTATGGACGGCATAAACGGCATCACCGCCGGCTATAGTCTGGCCGTGCTGGTGCCGCTGCTGCTGCGGAACATCCGCGGTGAGTTTGTGAGCGAGAGCCTGATAGTGGTGGTGATCCTCAGTGTGCTGGTGTTCAGCTGGTTCAACTTCCGGCCCAAGAACCGCGCCAAATGCTTTGCCGGCGACGTCGGCAGCGTGGGCATCGCCTTCATCTTGCTGTTTTTGATCGGCTGCCTGATAATGAAGACCCACGACATCACCTGGCTCACGTTCCTGCTGGTCTACGGCATTGACGGCTGCTGCACGATTGTCCACCGCATCAAGCTGCACGAATCCCTTGGCCAGGCCCACCGCAAACACGCCTATCAGATTATGGCCAACGAGCTGGGTATGAGCCACGTTGTGGTCTCACTGATCTATATGGCCCTGCAACTCGCCATTTCGCTGGTTATGGTCTACCTGATCCCCGACAAACCGCTCTGGCACTGGGTGTATCTGGTGGCGGTCGCCGCACTTCTGGTCCTTGCCTATGTGGTCTTTATGAAAAAGTACTACCACTTGCACGAGGAGTATTTGCGGTCGCTGGAGGGCAGGTAGCCCCGTCTCCACCGCACAGTGAGTTGCTTGCTGGGGTGGGGTATAGCGAAGGGAGAGGTATACTACTAATAGTTTAAAGTAGTATACTTAGGAGCACGAATAGATATAATTCTAATGGACTAAATAGATAACGCCCCATTTAATTTAGGATGCAAACAATAAGAGGTCTTATCTTGGCGGCCACCAGTGATAAGACCTCTTACTGACAGATAATGTTGAGAACTTTACTTGTGCTTCTTAGGCGGACCAACCTTCACTTTCTCAACGACTGTTCTTTCCGGATGCTTTTCGGCTTCTTTCATTGGTATGAAGCGGCCGGTCTCAGCGCTTCTGGCTTTTTCCACAGTTCGTGCCATGGTCAATAGGGTTGAGAAGACTTGCCCAAGGCCTTCGGGTTAAACATAGGATTCGGGCAATCCGCTACAACTTATGGCAAGTAGGGTGCCAACGCATGTTAAAATGTCAAAATGGCAGGTTTTATATGTGTTTTTCGTGAATTTTCCACCGAAATTCAAGATAAAATCATATAGTTTGAAAATTTGTCATATATTTGTGTGGTTCATTAATTCAGATTGGTTATGATAGCTGAATTCAAAATCAAGAATTTTTACTCATTGCGAGATGAGCAGACTCTGAGTTTTATCCCGACGAACGACAATACTTCTCGAGATATTTATACAGAAGAGGTGGCAGATGGGGTGTCGCTTTTGAAGATAGGGTTTATCTACGGTTCTAATGCTTCTGGAAAGACCAATATCCTCAAAGCGCTTGATTTCTTTGTCGGTTTTTTGATTAGGGATAATCTGAATAAGGGCGACGAGATAGGGTTAGTGCCATTCTTGCTTGATGATGTTTCAGAAAAGCAGCGAACCTCGTTCGAAATGACGTTCTATCTGAACCGCGAGAGGTATAAGCTTAACCTTGTGTTGGACAATCGTCTTGTATATGAAGAATCGCTCCAGGTTTACACTTCGCCCCAGCCAACTTTACTATACAAGCGGTTTTACAATGCTGAAACAGCATCGACGGATATAGCGTTCGGGGGCAAGATTGGGCTGGCAAAGACTAGCAGGGAGGCTATCTTGGGTAATACAATCAACAATCGAACGGTTATCGCTGCATTCGGCAAGTCGAATGTGGAGAGGTCAAGGCTTAATCTGGTGTATGAGTTTTTTTCGCAGAGGATTGCTCCTATGATGTACCCCCAAAGCAGCTTGATGAGTTTTACGAAAAGCCGTTTGACGCGAAACAGGGATGGGCGGTTGAAGAGGTTTATCCTGCATTTCCTGAAGGCTTCGGATTTCAATATTTCTGACATCTCTATCCATAATGAAGAGGTGGCGATTACCCCCGAGATGGAAATTCTGATTAAGAATACTCCGGGTATGCCGGAGAATGCAAAGGAGGAGGTTCTAAAGAAGGGGGTTTTGCATTCAGACGAGATGTTCTTTGTGCACCATACCAGCAAAGGGGACAAGGAACTCAACGAAGCATTGGAGTCCCGGGGCACCAAAAGATATTTGGGGCTGTCTACACTGCTTTATGATCTGTTGGTTCACGGGTCTATTTTGCCGATAGATGAAATTGAGTCGAGCATTCACTATGAGTTGTTGTCGTACTTTATTAAGGTTTTCCTTGTGAATAGTAAGAGAGGTGGGCAGTTGATAGTTTCTACACACGACATCAACTTGCTGGACGAAGACTATATCCGCAGGGACGTGGTTTGGTTCACAGACAAGAATGATGCTGGCCAGACGCAATTGATTCGGCTTTCGTCACTTGGTCTACACAAGACGCTCTCTGTATACAATGCTTATAGGCAGGAGAAACTTGTGAACCTGCCGTTCTTGGATAGTGTTTATATGGATATGGATGAGTATTATGAGCAGGAAGTCGGAGAATAGGGGTGCGCGGAAGAGCATTGCCATAATTGGAGAAGGTATGACTGAGTACCGCTATGTAGATGATTTGCGCACCACAGAGCGCTATAGGTTCAGCCTGGTGCCCGGCATCCCAAAGCATCCGGACATTGATGATATTGTACGGCTGGCTAAAGATCGTTTGCGTGTCGGTTATGACTATGTATTGTGCTTGGTAGATATGGATGTGTTAGAGGAGAAACGCGACAAGATGGAGCATTATCTTGCGCTAAAGAAGGAGAATCCAGAAATCATTTTTGTGGAGTCCAGCCCTTGTACGGAATATTGGTTTTTGATGCATTTTATGCCAATGACGTCTAGTAAAGAATATGTTGACTATGATGCTGTAGCGCAAGAACTTAAGAAGCACATCCCTAACTATGAAAAGACGGAGGCATTCTTCAACAAGATTCATATTTACAGAGAGTTGAAGGAAAAAGGGAAGGTAGCGAGGGCTGTTGAATTGTCACGTGAGCTTGATGAATTGCGTGCTAAGGAACCAGAGGTGTATAAGTCATATTCTCAGATGTATAAGCTCTTTGATATTATTGCAGATTTAACGGGGTGCTGAGCATGGCGGAGATGTGAACGAGCAGTTCATTAAATAGAATTATTTAGTAATGGCAATAACTATTAACTTATCCTTTATACTCGAGACGATAGTCTTTGGAATATCGGCATCTCTAATTGCTACTCTTTTCGTCGAGTTGTGGAAAAGGCGCCTCAAACCTTTTCATATCAGTGTAACTTTGGACTCCTGCGAGGTATATTCTTCTCAAGACAATCAAGATGTCAGGATTCGTGTTGATTATAAAGATAAAGCCGTAGAGAATACTCTGGCTGTTATGTATGTCCGCATTGTGAATGATGGACAAAATGATATTAGGTTTAATTCTCATTTTTCAGATGCAATCTCTATAAAGTGTGAGGGCTTTGATATTCTGTCAATTACAGCGGAGGATAGTAGGGTTGCACCTATGTGCTTGTTGAGTGACGATGGGACAGCACTACTATCCTGGGATATCTTTAAACGGAGAGAAAAGATGAGGCTTTGCATAGCCGCCCAGTCAAAAGTGCCAATTACTAAAGGTACGGATGGTGTCGAGTGTTTTAATAAACTTTCCTTTGATTTCCGCTCGGATTGCATCGATACGATGGAGCCGATTAAAGAACTTACGCAACAAGAGGCTAGACAAAAAGCACGCTATAGAAACCTTCTCAATCTAAGCACACTCAATATCTTGGCCTGTCTATTTATCATTCTCTCAGAAGTTTCTACCTCTTCTCGCTATGATTATTATTATGATGGCCAAACATATCAGAATGCTGTATTATTCTATTCTCCGCTTTCCCGAAGATATATATTAGACTCCGATAATGCCAAAACAAAATTATTGTCAATTTCGGATCTTAAAAAAATCGACTCTATTGTGCCTTCAGAAACTAGAAATGCTGCAGACAGGATATCTGCCGTGTTTGAGGCACTAGCCCTTATAGTGTTGGTATTGTCGATAATTATGACTATTATAATTGGAGTCACTTACTCGCGTATAAAGGTGGAAAGTAGAGAAAAGAAAAAGGCTCGACGGTAATGCTGGCTGTGCTGATTCCGCTGCTGTGTTTGAATGGGATGCCCGGTCTGGCCGGGCATGACGTACTTGCGCTCGGGCATGAGACTGCGCCTTTTGTAGAGCCGTCGCTGATTGTGGCGGTTATCCTTAGTGTGTTGGTGTTCAGCATCTTCAACTTCCGGCCCAAGAACCGGGCGAAGTGCTTTGCCGGCGATGTGGGCAGCGTGGGGATCGCGTTCATCTTGCTGTTTTTAATCGGGTGTCTTATTATGAAGACCCGCGACATAACCTGGATCACCTTCCTGCTGGTGTATGGCATCGACGG
>CACXHG010000030.1 GCA_902767355.1 uncultured Bacteroidia bacterium | reverse complement strand
GAAAAGATGCGTTTCATTTTTGCAGTGGTATATAATATCTACAAATATAAGAATATTTTCAGAATCGCTGATTTTTGCGTTATTTAGTAGTTGCAAAACTGTATTTCTCGCTATGGACCACCAAGTACACCCTATCATAGAGCAATATCGCGCCCTGCTTCCGGTCTTTGAAAAGATGGCCGACACTATACCCGAAAGGCTGCGGGCTTTTTTCGATGAAGCCGGCATCGTTGTCGCCTCGCTGGAGCACCGCGTCAAGACAGAAGGCTCGCTGGCCGGCAAACTGGAGCTCAAGGGCGACAAATACAAGGATATCTTCGACATCACCGACATAGTCGGGCTGCGCGTGATAACATTCTACATAGACGATGTGGACAAGGTGGCAACCGTGGTCGAGCGCCTGTTCGAAGTGGACTGGGAGAACTCCGTGGACAAGCGCAAGATCCACGAGATAGACTCTTTCGGCTACCTGTCGCTGCACTATATCTGCCGCATCCCGCAGACCACATTCCACGACCCGGCCCATCCCGAGGTCAACCAGATACGCTTCGAGGTGCAGATGCGCACCATCCTGCAGCACGCCTGGGCCAATATGAACCACGACACGGGCTACAAGAGCGGCGTGGAGATCCCGCAGGTGTACCTGCGCAACCTCAGCCGGCTGGCGGGCATACTGGAGCTGGTGGACGACGAGTTCAGCCGCATCCGCACCGAACTGTCCGACTACCGCCGCAAGGTGCAGAACCTGGTGCGCAGCGGCCGCCTGGAAGATGTCTCGCTGGACGGCGATTCTTTCAGAAGCTACCTGGCCATCGGGCCCTTCGACGCTCTCAACCGCCGCATAGCCGCCGTGAACCAGGCGGAGATACACGATGACCCGCTTGCCCGCTTCCTGTCTGTATTCAAGGCGATTGGTTTCAAAACGCTGGGCGATATCGACTCTATGATAAAGAATTACTCCGACGCCGCCTATCAGATTGCCTGCTTCCAGATCGGCCTGACGGACATAGACATCATTTCTTCCACAATCGGCCCGCAGGACCTCTGCATCGCCTATATCCTGAAGATGGGCGGCGGACGCGCCGGCCTGAGACTGATGCTGGATGAGCTGAACGGCCCGGGCGAGGGCAACGACTCCATGGCCCAGTTCCTGCTGGAGCAGGCCCAGGACCTACCATTTATGAACCAGTAGATTATGAGCGAAAAACACATAGACACCAGCCTTCTGGACAAGGCGATAAACTTTGCCGTGGACGCCCACAAAGGCACCGAGCGCCGTGGCAAGGGCTTCCCCTACATCGTGCACCCCATGGAAGCCATGGCCATCGTGGCCACGATGACTGCAGACCAGGAGCTGCTGGCCGCAGCCGCCCTGCACGACACCGTAGAAGACACTTCCGTGACGGTAGATGAACTGCGCCGCAGCTTTGGCGAGCGCATCGCCAGTCTGGTCGCCGACGAGAGCGACATTCTGGTAGAAGGCCAGAGCAGCGAGCAGAGCTGGCAGGAGCGCAAAAGGGCCGCCATCGCCCACCTTGCCGGGGCGTCGCACGATGCCAAAGTCGTGGCCATGGGCGACAAACTCTCGAACATGAGGGCCATCGCCCGCGACTATGCCGTCCAGGGCGATACGCTGTGGGAGCTTTTCCACGTAAAAGACAAGAAGCTGCACGAATGGCACTACCGCGGCCTGGCAGATTCCCTCAAAGAGCTGGAGGGCAGCTTCGCTTATCAGGAATTCATCTCATTGATAGATAAAGTTTTCGGCAAATAATGGCACTCTCGGAAAACCTCCTGCTGCTGGCATCGATACTGGTGTTCTTCGCCATACTGATCCACAAGGTCGGAGCCAGGTTCGGCGCCCCTTCCCTGCTGCTGTTCCTGCTGCTGGGCATGGCGGCCGGTGGCGACGGCCTCGGGCTTAAGTTCGACGACTACCACAGGGCGGAATCCATTGGCCACTTTGCCATGACCATAATCCTGTTTGCCGGAGGTTTGCAGACCTCCATAAAAGAGACCAAACCGGTTCTGCGCCAGGGCATTCTGCTCTCTACGCTCGGGGTGATACTCACCACGGTGCTCACCGGAGCGTTCATCTTTCTGGTGGCCGGCACGCGCATAGGTGCGCTGGGCAGTTCGCTTTTGGGCTGCATTCTGCTGGCGGCCATCATGTCCTCCACCGACTCGGCCTCAGTGTTTTCGGTGCTGCACGGCAAACGCCTGCACCTGAGGGAGAACCTCGGTCCCATGCTGGAGCTGGAGTCCGGCAGCAACGACCCCATGGCCTATATGCTCACCATCATCCTGACCAATGTGCTGGCCACTTCGAAGGCTTCTGCCGCCGGAGCCTGGTCGCTTGCCGGCGGGGCCGTGCTGACCGCCGCAGTGCAGATTGCAGTCGGGCTCGCAGTGGGCTATGCGCTGGGCTACGGGGCCAAGTGGGCGCTTGAAAAAATCAATCTCACCAGCCATTCGCTGTACTCCATACTTATCCTGAGCATAGCGTTTTTTGCCAACGGCATGGCCTCCCTGCTGCACGGCAACGGCCTGCTGGCGCTCTATCTGGTGGCCGTAATCATCAGCAACAAAGCCGACATTCCTCAAAAGAAAGATGTGTTCAAGTTTTTCGAAGGCCTCACGTGGCTGATGCAGCTGCTGATGTTCCTGATGCTGGGACTGCTGGCCAGCCCGTCGCAGATGGCGCCCGTGGCCCCTGTCGCCGCCCTGATAGGCCTGTTCATGATGCTGGTGGCACGGCCGGCAAGTGTGTTTATCTCCCTGCTGCCATTCCGCAAGCTCTCTTTCAAGGCCAAGACCCTCATCTCCTGGGTGGGGCTCAAGGGCGCCGGCCCTATATTGTTCGCCATGTATCCCGTGGTGGCCGGCATAGAAGGCTCCGCCGACCTTTTCAATATTGTCTTCTGCATCTCGCTGCTGAGCCTGCTGCTGCAGGGCATGTCGCTCACGCCCGTTGCCAAACGGCTCAACCTCAGCTACGAAGAGGACCCGGAAGTGGAGACCTTCGGCATGGAAATTCCCGAAGAAATGGGTATGCTGCGCGACCACGTGGTGACCGAGGCCGACCTTGAAGGCGGCGCGACCCTGCGTGACATGCATCTGCCTCACGGCATCCGGGTCATGATGGTGCGCCGCGGAGATAAATTCCTGGTGCCACACGGCAGCATGCCCCTGCTGCCGGACGACCACCTGCTGATAATGATGGGCGAAAGCGATGATTAGCCTATAATTCCTGGGAATAGACGCTGCCGCGTAGCAGGGTGCGCAGCTCGGCGAGGGTCTTGCAGGCGGCTATCTGCTCCGGCATGATGACCGGGCCGAGGCCCATGCGTATGGTCTTG
>CACXHG010000029.1 GCA_902767355.1 uncultured Bacteroidia bacterium | reverse complement strand
TCGGGCCAGTGGCCGGTGGCCTGCTCGATCACTTCGCCGAACTTGGCCGGGCTGGCGGTGGACAGCCAGAAACCATCTATGTCGTAGTGTTTTGCAGCCAGATAGCCCACGGCGCTGTGGGGGTCGCTGATGTAGCCGTATTTGTCTTCTATCTCGCGTATGGCCGCCAGAATCTCTTCGTCAGAAGCGGAGAAGCCCACCACCTCGCTGCGCAAAGCCTTGACATCGCCGTAGAGCCACATCATGCGCTCGAAGTTGCTGGGCGCGCCCACGTCCATGGCGTTGGCCACGGTGCGCACCGATGCACGGGGCGTGTAGAAACCGGTCAGCAGGAACTGCGGCACCACGTCGTTGGCATTGGAGGCGGCCACGAAACGCTTCACCGGCAGACCCATCTTTGCCGCCAGCATGCCGGCGGTAATATTGCCGTAGTTGCCGCTGGGCACCACTATGTCAGGCGCCTGAGCCGCGGAATCCGCCTTCCAGAGGCAGTAAGCATAGAAATAATAGAAACTCTGCGGTATCCACCTGAGCAGATTTATGGAATTGGCGCTGGTAATGCGCTTGCGGCCGCGAAGGTCGGCATCGGAGAACATGGTCTTTACCAGCCGCTGGCAGTCGTCGAAGTTGCCGCGCACACGCAGGGGATGGATATTGCCGCCTAAAGTCGTCATCTGAGCCTCCTGCAGGGGGCTCACCTTGCCGTCCGGGTAGAGCACCACCACATCCACGCCGGGCACGTTATAGAAGCCGGCCGCCACAGCGCTGCCGGTGTCGCCGCTGGTGGCTGTCAGGATGGTGAGATTGTCGGTGGTGTTGAGCTTTCCGGTCATCTGCCCCATAAAGCGGGCGCCGAAGTCCTTGAAGGCGAAAGTCGGCCCGTGGAACAGCTCCAGGGCGGCTTTGCGCGCATCAAAGCGGTGAAGACGCAGGTCAAAGTCGTAAGCCTTGTGGCAGACTTCTTCCAGAACGGCACCGGGTACGTCATCAAAGATGGCCGACGCCAGATAGGCCGCCATGTCGGCATAGGAGACTGCCGCCAGGCGCTCCACGCGGCCCATGTCCACCTGCGGAATGCGCTCCGGCACAAACAGTCCGCCGTCGGGCGCCAGACCCAGAAAAGCCGCGTCGGCAAGGGAGAAAAGCTTTTTCTGGGGATCCCGTGTGCTATAGAACTTCATCAGTCGCTAAAATTGTAGTCTTCCAGCGTGCGTGCACCGCGGTTGGAAATCTTGGAAACGTAGATATTGGACTCTATATTGTATTGCATGAAATGCTCCTTCATAACCTCACCGGCCCGGTTGGCAAGGGTCATGTTCTCGCACAGGGCGAACACAGAGGGGCCTGCTCCGGAGATATTCAGGGCAAGCGCCCCTACCTCCAGCACCTTTGTGCGAAGGGCGTCGAATCCGGGGATGAAATGCTTGCGATAGGGCTCCACCACCACATCCTGCATCGAGCGGCCTATCAGGGAGACGTCGCCCTCTGCAAGGCCGGCGACCAGACCGGCCACATTGCCCCACTGCTTGACGGCCATCCTCAGCGGAATCTCCTTGGGCAGCACGGCGCGGGCCTCGCGGGTAGAAACCATTATCGAAGGATGCGCCACGGCGCAGCAGAAGCGGCCCGGAACAGGGAGTCGGACAACCTCCAGCGGGTCGTAGCCGCGCAGCAGCACCACCCCGCCAAGGATTGCGGGGCCGACATTGTCGGCGTGCGGAGTGCCGCCGCTGATGAGTTTTTCACCTTCCATGGCAAATTCCACCAGCTTCTCGTCTGTGAAAGGATGGTCCAGCAGCTCGTTTAGGGCATACACCGCCGCAGCGCTGGAAGCCGCGCTGGAGCCGATGCCGCTGCCGGGCGCAATCTTTTTCTCTACGGTCACAGTTACGGACATAGGGCAGCCGTATGCGGCCAGAAAGGCCCTGATGGCAGGTGTAATGACGTTTTGCTCGACATCTTCGGGCAGTTTGTGAGGGGTCTTGTTGATGATGGTGAGGCTGTCGCCTTCGCCAATTTCTACCGACAGAACGTCGCCCACGGCGTCCAGCGTCATACCCATAATGTCAAAACCGCAGCCCATATTGGCCACAGTGGCAGGTGCGAAAACTCTTATTTTTTTCATACGGGGTAAAAGTAGAGTTATTTTTCATCTTATGCAAGAATATGCATATTTTTGCGGTCGTGCTTACACTTTAAAAGAAAAATATGAAGAAAAACACCGCAATACTGCTGATTCACTGCCCCGACACCCCGGGCATCATTGCCGAGATTTCAAATTTCATCACGGTAAACAAGGGCAACATTGTATATCTGGACCAGTATGTTGACCATGCCAACAACGCGTTTTTCATGCGCGTAGAGTGGGACATAAGTTCCTTTTTGATACCCAAGGAGCGGATAGGCGAATATTTCGACACGCTCTATGCCCGCAAGTACGACATGCAGTTCCGCCTGTATTTTGCAGAGCAGAAGCCGCGGATGTGCATATTTGTAAGCAATATGTCCCACTGCCTCTACGACATGCTGGCCCGCTGGAGTGCCGGCGAGTGGAATGTGGACATACCGCTGATAATCAGTAACCACGAAACCTTAAGGCCGGTTGCAGAGAAATTCGGCATAGCCTACCACGTATTTCCCATCACGGCCGAAAACAAGGCCGCCCAGGAGGCTGCCGAACTGGATCTGATGCGCCGCAACGGCGTCACCTTCATAGTGCTGGCCCGCTACATGCAGGTCATCAGCGAAGACTTTATCAAGGCCTACCCGGAGCGCATCATAAACATCCACCACTCTTTCCTCCCCGCATTCGTGGGAGCAAAGCCCTATCACCAGGCCTTCGACCGCGGCGTGAAAATAATCGGAGCGACCAGCCACTATGTCACCAGCGAACTCGATGCCGGCCCCATCATCGAGCAGGATGTGGCGCGCATCACCCACAAGGATTCGGTGGAATCCATCATCAGCAAAGGCAAGGACCTGGAAAAAATCGTGCTCTCGCGTGCCGTCGTAAAGCACATCGACCGCAAGGTGATGGTCTTCAAAAACAAGACTATCGTGTTCGAATAGCTATAGCCTGACGTTTATTTCAAGCGGAGCCGCCGTGTCCGGATGCGAGGCGCAGAAGCTCAGCACACCCTTTTCGTCGTAGCTGAAGTCCTTGATTTTCTCGCCGGCCACCTTGACGGAACGCGGCTTGCGAGGCAGGGTCACCTTCATCTCGTAGGTGCGGCTGGTGTGCATGCCGTTGAACTGCCCTACTACCGGATCCACCTTAAACTCTAGCGCTTTGGCAGACTTGACATAGCTGAAGCGGGTCTTGGCATAGGCGCCCTTCTCGTGGTCGTACGTCAGGCCGTCATCTTCCCAGAAGGTGTATTCCCCCTTGTCCGCCGGCCAGACATGGAGCACGATGGTGTCCAGCGGACGCTCGCAGGCGTGGCGGGCAACGTGCTGGAAGGGTATTATCTCACCCTCGCGCACAAACACGGGACCGCCGTAGCGGCTCTTGTCAAACTGCGCGGGAATAGTCTCTCCTTTGCTCTCCTTCTTCTCGTTGGTCCAGAAGTCATACCAGGTGCCTTCGGGCAGATAGACCTTGTCGCTGAACACGGTTATCAGCATTCCGCCGCCATACATATATTCGGTGGCCATATCGTCGCAGTTGCGGTCTGAGGGGAAAGCCAGGGGCATGGGCATCATCACCGGAGTGCCGTCTACGCTGCCCCGCAGGGCCGCGCTGTAGGTATAGGGCACCATGCGGTTTCTCAGCTGCAGATAGTTGCGGTAAACCGGCTGGTCTTCGACAGGTGCATACCATGGTTCCTTGAAGCTGTACCAGCTGTTGATCTGCATCCATGGCAGGAAGATGCCCATGTGCAGGCCGTCGGTGCTGGAAGCCACATCGCAGCTGGTGTTGATGTAGCCGCTCATCTGCAGGTTGAGCTGGTCGTAGAGCACAGCCACTCCGCCGCCACTGTCGCCTGTGGTGGCCGCCGTATATTGCTGGGTGCCGGCAAAACCGCCGCAATAGTGGTGGAACGAGCGCTGGGCGCGGAAGTCGCGGTTCATGGCCAGAAACTGCTTGGGCAGCAGCACCTGGTTGACTTCGTGCATCTCGGCGTCGGTGCGGCCGTTGTAATACTTGCGCATCGGGTGGCGGTCCACTGTCTGGCCGGGGTCCAGCTTGAAGCCGTCCACGCCATTGCCCAGGAACCTTTTAAGATGGTCGAACCAGTTTTCCTGCCCCGAGAGTTCGCCGCCTTTCTCTCGTGCAAGCCGGTCCTCTTCCATCACGCTCAGGTCGGTGTCGATATTGAGCCACAGGCAGAGCCTGTAGCCGAGGGCGTGCATGCGGGAGATAAAACTGCCGCCGTGCTCGCCGTTGACGGTCTCATTCGAATACCAGTAGGGCTGGCCGGGGAACTTCTTGTAGTCCCACTTCTTCTTGGTGGTCCAGTCGTAATAGGTTTCCATCCACTGAGGCTCCACCCACATCATATCCATGGGATAGCCCTGCTCCATAAACTTGACGGCCTCGTTCATGAACACGAAGGCATCGGCATTCAGGTGCGGCCCGAAGCTGCAGCCATAGGCCCAGCGCGGCAGCAGGTAGTTGCCGCCGGCAATCTCGTGGTAGCGGCGCAGCAGCTCCATCATGTCGCCGCCTGTCATCAGATAAAAATCCGCAGTCGGGACAGTGCTCAGGGCTATCAGATTGTCCTTCTCGCTCACGCCGCAGTCGAAAAAGCTGACGTTGGTGGTGGTGTTGAGAAGCGCCCAGCCGTCCGGGGTCATTATGAACGGGTTGACATTCTCCGTATTCGCATAGGTGGTAAAGATCCTCAGAATCTCGCCCCGGTGCTGGAGGTGCCTGCGGCTGACGCTGCCGCCGCCGTATAGGCGCGCATTCCTGCCGAGGGCGAAACGCAGGGCGCTGATGCGCGCTTTGTCCTGGATATCCACCCCCATATCGGTATTCACCTCCCAGTGGTCGCTGCCGATGATATTCACGTGCTCGTTCAGATAGCGGAACTGCTCATTGTACTTGTCGGCCAGCGGCGCCAGCGTGGCATCGCGGCTGTCGGAGTAGCTGACGGGACCGGCCAGAAGCCGCCCCTC
>CACXHG010000028.1 GCA_902767355.1 uncultured Bacteroidia bacterium | reverse complement strand
CGCTGGTTATTTTCGGTGGTTGGTATATATTTGCAGCGAATGATAAGGCGATGAAAACACGCAAATTACGCTTCCTTGCAGCAGCTGCGACGCTGCTTTTGCTTACATTTTTTAAGTCAAACGGGCAAAATCCTTCCAGCCAGAAAGACTGGATGGAAAATATCGCATCAAGAATAAGCTATAACGGCTATGCCCAGGGCGGCTTCGATGTACGGGAGCAGGCCGGCCATTTTTACAATACTTTCGCAATGCGGCGGGTCATAATCTGGATCCAGGCCGACATCACAGAGCGCTGGTCGTTCCGCATTATGAATAATTTTTCGGGCGGGCTCCTGGAATACTATACCGACCTGCAACTGACAGCCGATAGTTCCGT
The DNA here is from genome assembly GCA_902767355.1 of uncultured Bacteroidia bacterium. Taxonomy (GTDB): domain Bacteria; phylum Bacteroidota; class Bacteroidia; order Bacteroidales; family UBA932; genus Equibacterium. The sequence continues at coordinate 3,639 of CACXHG010000028.1, read as the reverse complement.
CAACCTCCGCCTGGGCCAGTTCAAGAACAGCTTCTCGCTGGAGAACCCGCTCTCGCCCTCGGCTGTGGAGCTGGTGGACGTGTGCTCGCAGCCGGTCACCCTGCTGGCGGGCTGCAACGACCCGCTTCTGGGGGCGCAGACGGGCCGTGACCTGGGCGCGATGCTCTTTGGCGACGTGCTGGGCGGCAAGCTGCACTACGAGCTGGCTCTCATGAACGGCCAGGGTATGAACGTCCGCGACGGCAACAACTATAAGGACATGATTGTCAAGCTGGAAGGTCGCCCGCTCGACGGCATCAGGGTGGTCGCCTCCGCCCAGAAGGGCCGCGGACACGCCATTGGGCTGGCCGCCTGGAACCCCGGCATAAGCATAGGAGAAGACTACACCCGCGACCGCTTCAGCGTTGGCGGAGAGTATAAAACCGGCGCATACGCCGCCTCCAAATATACGGATGTCCGGCCGATATCCCTCCGCGGGGAATTCCTGGCAGGCCGGGACGGCGAGGTGGCAAGCCAAGGCGCCTACCTGACCGGCTGCGTCCCGATCGTGAGCGGAATAGACGCTGTGGCCAGCATAGACTGGCTGTGCCGCAACACGGCCGACCACGGCTGGGACCAGACCAATCTCATGCTCGGGCTCCAATACTGGTTCTATAAGAAATGCCGGCTGCAGCTGCAGTACACCAGAAATTTCTGCGGCGAGAAAATAGCTTCCGACCAGAGCATTCTGCAGACACAATTCCAAGTTGCATTCTAAATCATCAACGATATGCTTGTCAAAATTCTCCTGACAGTCATCTTTCTGGCGCTGCTCATAGGCATAGGCATCTACTCGCACCGCCAGGCAAACAGTGTAGAAGGTTTTGTGCTGGGCGGCCGCGCCATAGGACCCTGGCTTTCGGCATTCGCCTATGGCACATCTTACTTTTCGGCAGTAGTCTTCGTGGGCTATGCCGGCCAGTTCGGCTGGAAATACGGCCTGTCGGCCACTTGGATAGGCATAGGCAACGCCCTGATAGGTTCGCTGCTGGCCTGGCTGGTGCTGGGAAAGCGCACCAAACTGATGACGCAGCACATATCCAGCCGCACGATGCCGGACTTTTTCGGCACCCGCTACTCCAGCCAGGGGCTCAGGGTTGCGGCCTCCATCATCGCATTTGTATTCCTGATTCCCTATACCGCAGGTGTATATAAAGGCATTTCCACCCTCTTCGAGATGGGCTTCGGAATCCCTTACCAGTACTGCGTGATTATCATGGCAATCCTCACGGCCGTCTATGTCATCCTGGGCGGCTACAAGGCCACTGCGCTGAACGATTTCGTGCAGGGCATCATCATGCTTTTCGGCATTGTGGTGGTGATTGCAGCCGTGCTCAACACCCAGGGCGGCCTGGCCAGCGCCGTGAGCAAGCTGGCGGCACTGCCCGCAGACGGCAACCCGGCAGAAAACGGCAAGTTTGCGAGCCTCTTCGGGCCCGACCCCTGGAATCTGCTGGGCGTGGTGATACTGACCTCGCTGGGCACCTGGGGCCTGCCGCAGATGGTCGGTAAATTCTACTCGATAACCGACGAGAAGGCAATCCGCCGCGGCACCATCATCTCGACCGTATTTGCCGTGGTAGTGGCAGGCGGCTGCTATTTCCTGGGCGGCTTCGGCAGACTCTTCCCCACCCCCGAGACCCTTGCGAACGGCAAACTGGCCTACGACAGCATCGTGCCCTCCATGCTGGTGACCCTGCCGGACATACTCATAGCGCTGGTTGTGCTGCTGGTGCTTTCGGCATCAATGTCAACCCTGGCTTCGCTGGTGCTCACATCGTCTTCTACAATGACGCTCGATCTGATTTATCGCGACAAAAAATCCGAGCTGGGCGAAGTTGAGACGGGCATTATGGACGATGTGGTGGCCGAGCGCATAGAGCACCGCAAGGTATTGGTCATGAGGGTGCTGATCGTCTTCTTCATAGCCATTTCCCTGCTGATAGCCCTCAACCCGCCGACTTTCATAGCGCAGCTTATGGGCATCAGCTGGGGCGCGCTTGCAGGTGCCTTCCTTGCGCCTTTCATGCTGGGCCTGTACTCCAAGAAGGTGACCACTGCCGCCGTCTGGGCCTGCTTTGGCTGGGGCGTGGGCCTGACGCTGGTAAACATGCTGCTGGGCAACCCCATCAATCCCATCAACTGCGGCGCGATAGCCATGCTGGGCGGCTTCCCGGTGGTGTGGATTGTGAGTCTGTTCACTAAAAAACTCCCCGCCGAACAAGTCGATAAGATATTTGAGTGCTATAAGTAGCTGCCCGGAGCGCATCACGTAAAAACAGTTTGCGAAGGGAACAGACGCGACGAGCCGGCTGGCCCGTAGCAAAGCTGTTTTGAGTGAAGCGACGGGCAGCCGCCACGCGATTACAACGCTTCTATGAGTATTCCCTGGTTGGAGTAAATCGGGATCTCGTACCAGCCGCCGGCCTGACGCCTGATTTCTACTGGAGCGCCGACGCCGGTGATTTTGACGCTGCCGCGGCGAGCTCGGAAGCGCAGCGTATGTTTCAGCCTCACGGGCGACACATCGTAAGGGTCGCTGGCCGCGCAGACGAACAGGGCGTTGCCGGGCCGGCTATCCCTGCGGCTCATCTTGCCCACCAGAAGCGGGCAGCCGGGGGCCACCAAATCCGTAAAGCATTCGTCGTTATACACAGGGCTGGTCTCCATGCCGCTGCCGTCCAACATAGTAGTCCCCTCAAAACCAATGCAGAAGGTAGAATCGTTCCTATACTTCATATAATTGGGTGAGAGTTCGTGCAGCTCGCGGTTGACCTGCTGCAGCTTGTCGTACTGCTGGGTCTTCGAGCCGTCGCCCCAGAGCACCTGATTGTACCACCAGCCCCAGCTGTAGCAGGCCCAGGTGATATTCTCAGCGCCATAGGCCAGGGCCGAGAAGGCCTGGAAGCGGAGCTGGTTCAGCGATATCCACTCCTCTAGCTTGGAACTGTTGACCTGAACGGTGACCCACATACTGCGGCCGGTGGCGCGGCAGGCGTTGGATACTATGCGCATATTGGCGTAGTCCTGTTGCACACCGCCGTTCTGATAGTAAAAGTCGTAGGAAATATAGTCGGTGGGAACAGCCTTGCAGTAGCGGTCTATATAATCCTCGTAGGAAGCTGTGCCCAGGGCGCCCTTGGTCGGGTCATTGCCCTCGCGAGGCCCCGGTGCATATATCGGATGCAGGTTGATATGGATGAACTGATTGGGGAACAGTCCTTCCAGCCTGGTGACAAGCTCGCCCAGATATTCAAAATCGCGGCAGGAGGGCTCGTCGCAGATGGAGATGCCCCAGACGGCCGGATGGTCCTCAAACTTGGCCGCCCCCTCTTCATAGACGCTCATCGGATGCACAGTGCGCATGGTGCCGGCGTTATCCCCGAAACCGCCCCACCACAAGGGCACGGTGCCCACGTTGATGGCTCCTATGCCGTATTTCTGGAACAGATTCAGGGCGGCCGTGTCGTTGTTCATATACATCACGAAGTCTACCCCGCAGTCTGCCACATCCTTGATATGGGCGTCATCGCGGGCATTGCCCTGCAGCATATACACGCCCACGTTGATGCGGCTGCGGTCCATACGCGCATGCTTGGT
>CACXHG010000027.1 GCA_902767355.1 uncultured Bacteroidia bacterium | reverse complement strand
AGCCGCGACGGCGTCAATTTCTACGATGCCCCCGGCGACGGCCCGTTTATCTATACCGACGACCTGGACGAATTCTATTTCGGCGGCCTGTATCAGTTCGACACCTCCATCATGCAGCACGGCAAGAAATACTATCAGATGGTGTCCCAAGTAATGACATGGCCGCACTTCTTCCCCGAGCCGCTGTTTGCCCGCAACCACCTTGCAGAGGTCACCGCAGCCGACTATGAGCGCATTTTCGGCGGCCGCGGCATGAAGGAGAAACTCCCTTACTTCGATAAGGTAGGCGGCTGGGAAGGCCTTGCAAAACTCACCCGCGAGGGCCACAGCTCCATAGCCGTGATCTCCTACCGCGCCGACGGCTGGTTTGGCGTAGAGGCTGGCGACAGGGCCGGATGCTTCACCACCAACCCCATCCTGGGCGGCGGCAAGCTCACCGTCAATGCCGACATCGACGACGACGGCTATATCCAGATTGAAACCGTCGGGATCTCTCCCAAGCAGAAAGTGACCCTGCACGGCGACGACTTGCATCTGCCCGCATTCGACCTTCCCGAAGGTCCCGTGAAACTGCGCGTGAAGATGCGCGATGCCAAGCTTTACACCATGTATATCGACTGATAAGCTGACATCGCAACAATAAATGCCGGCCTGCTGCTCAGCGGACCGGCATTTATTATTTGGCGCCCCCCAAGCTATCGGTTCATGACCCTGTAGGCGGCGGGGGAGATGCCGGCATGGCGGCGGAAGAAGGTGCCGAAGCTGGACGGATTGGGGAAACCATAGGCCAGAGCAATGGCTTTCATGGATTTGTTGGTGTGCCTAAGGTCGGTGACTATCGCGCGCATGGTACACTCGTCCATCCACTCCGAAGGGGACATGTCGCTGTTCTGCTTGACCACCCGCGCCAGGTATTTGGTGGATACGCACAGCCGGTCGGCCATTTCCTGCACGGAGGTGTAGCGGCCGTCGCTCTTGTTTATCTCATCAATGAACTCCAGGAATATGCGCTGCCCGCGGGTTCGCTTGGCAGAGCGGGGCTTGTAGGAGAGCTTGATGGTAAGTATGCCCAGCAGCTGATAGAAAAACGCATCGGCCATGGAAGCCAGCACTTGCTCCGTGTAGGGCGATGTCCTCTGATACTGGAGCAGATTGCTCACCAGGGCCCTGTAAGACGCCGCCAGCTCTTTCTCGCGCTTTGAGAGTTTGAGCACCGGCTCCTTTCTGAGCTGCATCATCATGTCCCACAGCTGGCTGTCTATTATCACCGACTTGTAGCGCTCCGGCGCGGCAATCATAATGATAGTCATGTTGCAGTCTCCGCCGATGTCTTCAAACTTTTCAAGAATGGTCTCGGGAGTGACAAAAATAAATTCATCCTGATGCAGGACGGTGTTGACACTGTCCAGGGCGATGCGGGCGCTGCCGCGGGTGCAGAGTAGTATGGCGCTGATCTGGAATTTAACGGGAAACTCGAACTCCTGGGGATGGGTCCCGGCGAACTTGTAGAGAATGGAGAGGCGGCCGGCGCTCACTTCTACCGCGCCGGGTGCTTTAAGATTCTCTGGGCCAATGATTCTCATTTTATTATTATTATGTCTTTTTTGTAAAGTTAATATCAAATTTCACAACAACTATATTATGGCTACAAAACCAATAAAAATGGAAACCTAATCGACAGTGTTCACGCTATTATTCCCAATCTGTGAAATATTTGTTACTTTTGCGTTTGTCAGATTAGCCAAACACCAAAAACTCACCGATATGCAAAAAAACATTCTCGCCAAGATGGCATTAGCCTTTACGGCCATCTCTTTGTGTGCCTGCTCTGCGCCCAAAAAGGAGAGCGGCCGCGATTTTGACCCGCCCATCATGGGCTGGAGCAGCTGGAACCATTTCCACACAGAAATCAGCGAAGATATCATTGTGGGCCAGGCCGATGCCCTCATCCGTCTCGGACTGTCCGATGCCGGCTATAAATATGTGAACATAGACGATGGCTTTACCGACGGCCGTGGCGAGGACGGACGCATACGTATCGACACCGTCAAGTTCCCCAACGGCATGAAGGCCGTGGCCGATTCCATCCATGCCCGTGGCCTTAAGGCCGGCATGTATTCCGACGCCGGCGACAACACCTGCGCCTCGCTCAATGTGAAGCCCTACGGCCTCGGAGTAGGCCTCTACGGCCACGAATATGAGGATTGCAAGATGATGTTCGACGAGTGGGGCTACGACTTCTTCAAGGTGGATAACTGCGGCGGCCGCCACCTGGACCTGGACGAGAAATCCCAGTTCACCAAGATTGCCGAGGCCATCGCCGCCTGCGACAACAAGAATGTCAATTTCAATGTCTGCCGCTGGGTTTTCCCCGGCACCTGGGTCATAGACATCGCCGATAGCTGGCGCACCACCCACGACATCTGGGTCAACTGGGAGACCCTCAAGACCATCATCAAGGAGAACATGTATCTGGTGGCCTACACCGGAAACGGCCACTACAACGACATGGACATGCTGGAGATAGGCATGGGCTTCACCCCGGCAGAGGAGCGCACCCACATGGCATGCTGGTGCATACAGTCCTCGCCTCTGGTGGTTGGCTGCGACCTGAATAACATGCCCGATTATTCCATCGAATTCCTCAAGAACCCCGACCTTATCGCCATGGACCAGGACCGCCTGGGCATCGCCGCTCCGGTGGTTCAGAAAGAAGGGGAGACCTATGTGATGGTCAAGGACATGGAGCAGTTCAACGGTCCCAAGCGCGCCGTGGTGGTAGCCAACCTGGGCGAAGAGACCACTTCCATCACCGTAGATGTGGCCGCCCTCGGCTTCAAGGGCAATGTAAAGGTTTACGACTGCTTCAAGCACGAATTCCGCCCCGAACTGGGCGAAAGCTTCACCCTGGAGATAGCCCCTCACGACAGCGAGGCCTTCTATGTGACCGGCAAGCGCCTGGAGCAGAGCGTTTACCAGGCAGAAGCCGCTTTCATGAACGCCTACACCGAGATCAACGAGCAGGACTACGAATCTTACCGCCGTCCCTACGAGATCCCTTCGCCCCGCGTGCGCGAGAGCGCATCTTCCGAGATGGGTTATTATGTCACCGAGCTCGGCGGCTGGGCAGAGAACTGGCTGGAGTGGCGCAATGTCTATAGCGAGAAGGGTGGCAAATATGTCCTTTCCCTGCGCTACGCCTGCCCTGAAAGCCGCAACGTCTCCGTGAGCGTCAATGGCCAGGATGTATCCGTCCTCAGCCTCAATTCGGGCGACGAACTGGAGTGGAAAGACGCTAATGTGTCCGTCAAGCTCTCCAAAGGCTGGAACACAGTACGCCTGTCCAACCCCATGGAAAAGATGCCTTCGTTCGACTGCATGACTGTTAAAAAGATGTAATTATATGAAAAGGTTTCTGACTACCATTGCCCTCTGCGGGATGCTTTTCGCTGCCTGCGAGCGCGACTACAGCATCAGCTATGAGGTGGACCACACCCCGACCATGGGCATGAGTTTCTGGAATGCCTTCCAGCTCAATATCAACGAAGATCTGGTCAAGGACCAGGCGCTTGCCGTGAAGGAACTGGGCTATGCCGACGCCGGCTACAAGTTTATCAATATAGACGACGGTTTCCAGCGCCCGCGCGACGCCGAAGGCAATTTCATGTACGACGATAAACTCTTCCCGAACGGCATGAGGGCCGTGGCCGATTACATCCATTCTCTCGGCCTCAAGGCGGGCATCTATACGGATGCCGGCGACAACACCTGCGGCAGCGAGAATGTCTATGCCTACGGCCTGGGCACCGGCCTGGTGGGCCACGAGGCGGCCGACTGCAAGCTCTTTTTCGATGAGTGGGACTACGACTTCATCAAAATCGACTTCTGCGGCGGCCAGCACGCCGGCCTGAACGAGCGCGAGCAATACACCAAGATTGCCGAAGCCATACGCGCCTGCAACAAGAAGGACATCATTTTCAATATCTGCCGCTGGCGCTTTCCCGGCACCTGGGCTGCGGATCTTGCCACGTCCTGGCGCACTACCTACGACATCCGTCCCTGGTTTTCCCGCATGAAATATATCATAGACGAAAATCTCTGGCTCCAGGCCTACACCCGCGGCGGCCACTACAACGACTGCGACATGCTGGAGATTGGCTCCAAATGGCCCGGCAGCGATGCCCATCTTAGCCACGACGAGGAGCTCACGCACATGGCGTACTGGTGCATCACGTCTTCGCCTCTGATTATGGGTTGCGACATGCGCAAGGTGCCCGAGACCAGCCGCGAGGTGATGCTCAACAAAGACCTTATCGCCATGAACCAGGACCGCCTGGGCCTCGGCGCGCCGGTTGTGCAGCGCGAGGGCGAGGTGTATGTCGTTGCCAAGGATATGGAGCGCATCTTCGGCCCCAAACGCGCCGTGGTGGTCATGAACCTCACCGACGAAGAGAAGACTATCGACGTGTCTGTAGAAGCGCTCGGCTTCAAGGGCAAGATAGCCCTTTACGACTGCTTTACCCACCAGGACCGCCCGGACCTTGCCTGCGAGACTTCTTTCCCCCTGACGCTGGCGCCCCACGCTTCGGCCGCATTCTTTGCCACCGGCAAGCGTGCAGAAAAAACTGTCTATCAGGCAGAAGAGTCTTATATGAAGCAGTTCTCCACCATCGAGGGCGTGCAGTCTCCGGCCTATCTGCAGAGCGAATCCGCCTCTATGGGCGCCTACGCCGCCGGCCTGGGTTCGGACAGCGACAACTGGCTGCAGTGGGACAATGTTTTCAGCCGCAAGGGCGGGGAATATGTGGCCACCATCCGCTTCGCCTGTGCCCAGAGGTGCGGGTTCACGGTTAGTGTCAACGGCGAGGAGATTACCTGGTTCGAGAATCTTTCTACCGGCGACGATGCCTCCGGCTGGGACAGCGTCAATTTCAAGGTCAATCTCAAAAAGGGCCTCAATAACATCAGGCTGCTCAATGCCACCGGTGCCATGCCCAGCATCGACTGCCTCACAATCCGCCCTGCGGGCAAATAGCTTGTGAAAAGGCTGCTTGGCATTGCAATTTGCGTTGCGCTGCTTTCTGCGTGTACCGCCACCCGGGCGGGCTCGAAGAGGGCAGCGCCGCTTATTGCTATATCCGCCGCAGGCGAGAATGAGAGCAGGGTAGGCCAGGCCTATATCGACGCTGTAATCGCTGCCGGCGGAGTGCCGTATATCATCCCCATCCAGACGGATTCCGCATCGGTCGCCGCCCTGATTTCCAGAGCCGACGGGGTGCTGATGATAGGCGGCGAGGACATAGCCCCGGCTTTTTACGGCGAGGCGGCCCTGCCCCAGATGGGCAAGGTCAATGCCCGCCGGGACACTTTCGATCTTCTTCTGGCGCGTCTTGCCCTCCGCGCCCGCAAGCCGGTGCTGGCCATCTGCCGCGGCATCCAGGTGGTGAACGTGGCCTTCGGCGGCACTCTCTGGCAGGACATTCCCTCGCAGATGCCCCAGTCCGGCATCTGCCACAAGGCTCCGGAAGGCCAGGCGGCATCGCATTCCATAGACATTGCTCCCGGCAGCCGGCTTTCCAAGGTCTATGGCTGCAACTCTATGGAGGTCAATTCTTTCCACCATCAATCGGTAAAGGATGTCGCGCCCGGCTTCACTGTCACGGCGCGCAGCGCAGACGGGATTGTGGAGGCCATGGAGCGCTTCGCCGGCGGCGATCGCGTTCTCGCAGTCCAGT
>CACXHG010000026.1 GCA_902767355.1 uncultured Bacteroidia bacterium | reverse complement strand
TGCTGGGGTGGTAAATTAATCTTTAGTACGGTATTCCTTGGGACTGACTCCAAAGTGTTTCTTGAAGGCTTTGGAGAAGTAGGAGTAGGAGCCGAAGCCGCACTGTTCGGCGATGTCGGAGAGGGATTTCTCGCCGGCTTTGATGGCTTCTGCGGCGGCCTTGAAGCGGTAGTCGCGCACAAAGTCGTTGGGGGCGTTGCCGGTGAGCCGTTTGATGCGCAGATAGAAGGCCGTGCGGCTGTAGCCCATCTCCCTTGCCAGATAATCTATGTTGAGGTCCGCCTCTGCCAGGTGGCTTTCCATAAGCGCCGAGAGCCTGTCCAGGAAAGACTTGTCCTGGGGGTTCAGCTCTATCTCTCCGCCGCCTTGCTCCGGGGTGCTCGGGACGGTAAAATACTGCTTGAGATAGGCCCTGGTGTTGAGCAGGTTGCGTATGGTCATCACCAGATAGTCTGCCCGGAAAGGCTTGCAGATGTAGGCGTCGGCGCCGTTCTCGAGACCTTCTACCTGCTCTTCCGGGGTGCTCTTGGCAGTGAGCAGGACCACGAGCAGGTGGCAGAATTCGGCGCTGTCCTTGATCCGGGCGCACAGTTCGTAGCCGGACAGATTGGGCATTATCACGTCGCTTACCACCATATCCAGAGGCTGGCGGGCAATCATTTCCCAGGCCTTCTGGCCGTCGGGCGCTTCGAAAATGCTGAACTGGGGCGACAACAGGCCTGCGATGAAGGCCCTCAGCTCGGCGTTGTCTTCCACCACCAGTATTGCCGGCTTCTGGGGCGATACCCCTGCGGCGGGGCTTGCAGCGGCGGCGGATGCGTCCTGACCGGGAACTTCGCTGAAGAGCTTTTCGCTGTCGGCATAGACATCGCTTTCGGGCAAGACGAAGGAGAAGTCCATTCCGCCGCCCTTGCGCAGGGAGGCCTTGATTTTCCCGTGGTGCTTTTCGACAATGTTCTTGGTGTAGTGCAGCCCTATGCCGTTGCTGCTGTAGTCGGGTCTGCGGCCACGGGAGGAGTCAATCATCTTGTAGCGCACAAACAGCTGGCCGAGTTCTTCTTCGGCGACTCCGCAGCCGTTGTCCAGCACGGAGATTTCCAGCCAGGGCGCCCCCGAGGGCAGGTCGTAGGCTGCGGGGGATGCCGTTTCGCCGGTGACAACCTCCACCGTGCCGCCTTCGGGCGTATATTTGATGGCATTGGTCAGAAGGTTGTCCATAATCTTGGTGAGTTTGTCTTCATCGACCCAGATATTGAGTGAGGGCCGGTGGGGCTTGAAAGACAGCTGAAGATGATTCTGCCCGGCCACGAAGGCGAAGGAATCGACGATTTCTGCCAGAATGCGGATCACGTCGGTATATTTCACGCCCAGGGAATAGACTCCGTTTTCTATCTTTGAGAAGTCCATCAGCTGGCCTATGAGCATCAGCATGCGCGAGGCGTTGCGGTGCACGCCAGCCAGTATCTTGCCGGTTTCGGAATCGGGATTCTCCTGGCTGAGCAGCTTTTCCACGGGCGCGGATATGAGGGTCAGAGGGGTGCGCAGTTCGTGGGAGATATTGGTGAAGAACATCGTCTTCATCTGCGACATCTCCCGCTCCCTCTCTTTTTCGCTTCTTTCCATTTCTGCCCTCTGGCTGGCGAGCCGGGCGTTGATGGCCGACCGCAGCAGGAAAAATGTCAGCACCAGGGCGGCCAGGCTATAGGCGAGCAGTGCCCACCAGGACAGCCAGGGAACTTGTTTTACGTGGATTTTGAGTCTGGCCGGGGCGGGACTCTGCGAGCCGTCTTCGCCTATGGCGACGACTTCAAAAACATAGTCGCCCGGCTTGAGGTTGGAGTAGCTGGCCCTGCGATAGGTGGATGCATCGACCCAGTCTTTGTCAAAGCCCCGGAGCCGGTAGCGGTAGGTAAGGTTGTTGGAAGAGTAGAAGTCGTTTCCGGCATAATCCAGCGAGAAACTGCGCTGGCGGTGGTCCAGCTCTATGCGGTCGGTGTAGGCGATGGTCTGCTGCAGCACGCTGCCCTTGCCGCCCGGCTGCACGCTCTCTCCCCCGATTTTCAGATCTTCCAGATGGATGGCCGGGCCCTGACGGGGGGCGGAGAATGATTTGGGGTCGAAAGAGGTCAGCCCGTGATTCCCCCCGAAATATATTGTTCCGTCGGCGGCCCGGCAGCCCGATTTCTCGTGATACTGGAGGCCGGGGAAATCCTGGATTTCGATGTCTTTGAGATTGTTGTCCAGTTTGATGCGGGCAATGCCGTGGAAGGTGCTGACCCACATGTTGCCGCTGAAGTCTTCCTGGAAAGACAGGATGTTGTTGTCCGGCAGCCCGTCAGAAGAGGTCAGGCGCACAATACTGTCGCCTTCGAGGCAGAGCAGGCCGTAGCCGTAGCTGCCGAGCCAGATGCGCCCCCGGCTGTCTTCTGCCATCGTGATGACATTGTGTATCATGTCCCGGCCTTCTTCCGGGATGTCAACTTGATAATAAGCGCCGTCCTGCAGGGCGAAAACGTCCCAGGCGTATGCCGCCAGCCACAGCCGCCCGTCGCTCAGCGGCAGCACGTCGGTGATGTTGACCACATTGTCGTCGCCGACTTTTTCGAGAGCCGGCGAGCTGCCGTCGTATCTGTGCAGCCCGTTCCAGGCGCCTATCCAGATGGTGCCGGAAGCGTCCTCTTTTATGCAGCGCACGTGGTCGAGTGGGAAAGAGGCAATTTTGTAAACCCTGGAATTGTCTATGCCGGCCAGGGTCAGCCCGCTCTCGAAGGCAATCCAGAGGCGGTTCTTGCTGTCTACGAACACGCCTTCGAGGTAGTCCCCGCCCCTGGGCTCGACGCCGGCGAGGCTTATCTTGTCCAGATTCCCGGAGGGCGAGTAGCGGTAGAGGCCGTCGTAGCGCGTGGCAATCCAGAGAAAGTGGCGGCTGTCCTCTATGATGCGGGTCACGAATCTGTTCTGGAGCGGCACGGTCAGGCTCTTGTTTTCGTTGAAGTAGTCCGCCTGTTTGCCGGCTATGATAAAGCCTCTGTCGTAGGTGCCTATCCAGGCGTTGCCCTGCCTGTCTATATAGCAGCAGTTCAATTCTGCGGCGGCTTCCGGATTGTATTTTGAGGGCTGGTTATGGCTCAGTTTCTGGGCGACGATGTCGTAGTACCAGGCTCCGTCCAGGGTGGTGCCTATGAGCAGCTGCAGGGGGGCGACCTCGCAGATAAAGTTTATCTGGTCGCGCTGCAGGCTGACATTGCCCCCGAAAGGGCCGTCCGGCAAGCGGCTCTCGCCGGTGAGCGCGTCGAACAGCAGGATTCCGGCGTCGGTGCCGATCCACCACTGGCCCTGGGCCCCCTTGTGGCAGCAGCGCGCCTTGCGGCCGTCCTTGAGGGTGAACAGAGTGCCGTCTTCCCTGGCCAGGCCGGCGTCCGTGGCCATCCAGAGCCTGCTGTAAGAATCTTCCCAGATCTGGTTTACCGCGCCGAAGGAGGTATTGTAAACTATGGTGTCCTTCGACGCTTCCAGCGAGCCCAGACCCTGTACCGAGGCCACCCGGACTCTTCCGGAGCTGTCCTTGTAGAGCTGGTAGGCGGGGGCCTGCACCCCGGGTACGCGGCTGACCTGCCCGCTTCTGACATTGTATCTGTCCACTCCGTAGGCCGTACCTATCCATATCAGGTCGCCGTCGGCCAGCAGCGAGAAGACGAAGTCGTTGCGTATGGAGTGCTCGTCTTCAGGGTCGTGGACCAGGTGCCGGTATTCATAGCCGTTGTAGCAGTCCAGGCCGGCCAGGGTGGCAATCCACATGTTTCCCAGGGAGTCCTGGGCAAAGGCCCCGACCCCGAGGTGGGACAGTTTGTCCGAGGGGCTGGCGTAATTGCGCCCCTGCCCGGCGGCAGTCAGGCAGAGCATGCATGCCAGCAGCGAAAGCAGATATTTGCGGATAGCACTCATCAGTGTAAAGGTAACAATTTTTGCCGGTAGGCTTGTCAGAAAAGGCAAGAGAGACAAAATAAACCGGGAAAGACAAAAAAACTGATAGATTTTACAACACAATTGCCAATCAGTAGCGGTAACTTTATATCAGTTTTTTAAAACAAGGCAAAAATGAGACGTTACTGCTTACTTGGCTTACTACTTTTCCTTGCATTTGGCCCGGCCGAAGCAAAGAAAACCGCGCCACAGGTCAATGTGACCGGCCTGCAGGCGGAGTATCAGACAAACCCCGCCGGCATCGACTATGCCCCGCAGCTTTCGTGGAAGCTGGGCAGCGACGCCGCAGGCGTTGTGCAGTCGGCATACCGGATACTCGTGGCCAGTTCCCTGGACAATCTTGAGAGCGGCAATGGCGACGTCTGGGACAGCGGCAAGGTGGCCTCGGCGCAATCGACCTGCATCGGCACCGGGCATATCCAGATGCTTTCCCGCGCCCGCTACTACTGGAAGGTGAAGGCATGGCTGCAGGGCGGCGGAGAATCGGAATGGTCGCAGCCGGCTTTCTGGGAGATGGGCCTGCTGAGCGAGAAGGACTGGTGCGGGGGCTGGATAGGCTATGTGCCCGGCATCGCCGGCCGCGTGCTGTATTTCAAGGCCAATTTTTATCCGGACCCTTCGAAGCAGATAGCCTACAGCCGACTGTATGCGGCCGGCATCGGCAACTTTGAAGTATATGTCAACCGGCGCAAG
>CACXHG010000025.1 GCA_902767355.1 uncultured Bacteroidia bacterium | reverse complement strand
GCCGGCAGCGTGTATAAGGAGGTCTGGATACGCGACTTCAATACCTTCGTAGAACTATCGCTGGAGGTGCTGCCGCAGGCCGAAGTGCGCGGGGTGCTGGACACCTTCGCCGATTTCCAGGCAGAGGACGGCAACATCCCCGATGCCTTCGTTGAGGTGGCCACTGCCGACAATCTGGGCTACAAATACCGTTTCTGCGAAGCAAGGCCCGGCATGGCAGCCCATAAGAACACCGTGGAGACCGACCAGGAGAGCAGCTACGTGCAGGCGGTGGCGCAGTATGTCGATGTCACCGGCGACGTGGCCTACCTCAAATACGAAAGGGGCGGGGAGAGCATCCTGGACCACCTTTGCCGTGCCATGGAATATCTGCGAACGGCCAAGTGGAACGACACATACGGCCTGATTACTGGTGCCACCACCGCCGACTGGGGCGACGTGCAGCCGGAACACGGCTGGGGTGTGGAGATAGACGACAATACCCACTACACCATAGACATCTACGACAACGCCATGTTCTGCCTGGCCCTGGGAGATCTGACACGCCTGTGCCGGCTCTGCAGCGAAGACAGCCTGGCCCTGCGCTGGCAGAATCTGCGGGACACCGTAGCAGCTGGCGTCCGCAGCCATCTCTGGGACAGCGACAGGCAGAAGTTCCGCCCGCACATATATCTTAACGGCTCGCCCTTCCCGGAGGATTTCAATGAAGATGAAATCTACTATCACGGCGGCACTGCAGTCGCTGCCCTGGCCGGCCTGCTGAGCGGGGAGGAAATGGCTGCTGCAATAGCCCGCATGAAAGAAAACGTAAAGGTGGCGGGGGCGCAGAGCATAGGTCTTACCATGTATCCCTGCTATCCCGAAGGCAGTTTTGCAAACCCCATGATGGGCGAATATCAATACCAGAACGGCGGCGACTGGACCTGGTTCGGGGCCCGTATGATACAGGCCCTGGTCCAGTATGGAATGCTTCGGGAAGCCTACGAAGAGCTCAAGCCCATGCTGCGGCGCACCGTCGAAGACCCCGGCTTTTACGAGTGGTACCGGCTGGACGGGACGCCGGTTGGCACCGGCACCTATCGCGGCACGGCCGGCGTGCTCTACAAAGCCTGCAAAAAACTGCGTGAGGAGGCCGCTAAATCGATTAACTAGGTTTGCATTTTTGCCATAAAATTTTGAAATTTGCTCCTACGGTAATTTCGCCAATAATCAACAAAAATATAAAGGCATACGTATGAGCAATATTTCAAGACGCAAGTTTATCAAAGTCGGAGCGGCCAGCGCCGCCGGCGTGATTGCAGCTACCCAGGGCCTTGGCGCAGTGGAAGCTGCCGATCCCCGCAAAAAGCAGAAAAACCAGCCGGCTCCCAAGCCCGAAAAGGTCAAGATGGCAGCCATAGGCATAGCCAACCGCGGCCGTCAGATCATCCAGGACTTTGACCGTACCGGCCTGTGCGAATTCGTGGCCCTGTGCGATGTGGATCCCAAGAGCGCCGAGAGCCAGATGACCATAGCAGAGCACCCCAATGCCAAGCTGTTCACCGACTTCCGCAAGCTCTTCGACGAGTACGGCAGCCAGTTCGAGGCCGTTTGCATAGCCATTCCGGACTTTGCGCACTTCCCCGTGGCAATGCTCGCCTTGAACCAGGGCAAGCACGTTTATGTGGAGAAACCCATGGCCCGCACCTTCTATGAGTGCCAGCTGATGATGGACTCCGCCCGCCGCCATCCAAACCTGGTGACCCAGGTGGGCAACCAGGGCCACTCCGAGGCCAACTATTTCCAGTTCAAGGCCTGGCAGGAAGCCGGCATCATCAAAGATGTATATAAGATAGACGCGCACTTCAATAGCTGGCGCCGCTGGTACCCCTACGACCCGGCCATCACCCGATTCCCCGAGGCAGAGCCCGTGCCCGAGGGCATGGACTGGGACACCTGGCTGACCACTTCCAGCTGGCACGACTTCAACGGCAAGTATCATCCCGGCAACTGGCGCGGCTGGTTCGACTTTGGCCTGGGCGCTCTGGGCGACTGGGGTGCGCACATCGTGGATACCTGCCACGAGTTCCTGCAGCTGGGCCTGCCCTACGAGATTGACCCCGTGAAGATTACCGACGGCAACGACTTCTTCTTCCCCAAGGAGACCACCCTGCGCTTCCAGTTCGCAAGCCGCGGCAACATGCCTCCGGTAGAGATGACCTGGTACGACGGCGAGAACAACTTCCCGACGCTGCCCGCCGGCTACGGCAAAACCACCAACGATTCTGTGGACGTGCCCAAGACCAATATGGACGGCACCTTCACTCCGTCTTCGCTGAGCCCCGGCAAGGTTATCTATTCCAAGGAGCTCACTTTCAAGGGCGGCAGCCACGCTTCTACCCTTGAAATCATCCCCGAGGAGAAGGCCGCCGAGATGGCACCCTACCTGCCCGAGGTTCCGGCGTCGCCCTCCAACCACTTCGCCAACTTCCTGAAGGCTGTCAAGGGCGAGGAGAAGACCCGCAGCCCGTTCGAGATTTTCGGCCCTATGTGCCAGACTTTCTGCCTGGGTATCATAGCCATCCGCACCGGCCGCAAGCTCACCTTCGACAAAGTTACAAACACCATCCTGAACGACCCGTTTGCCAACAGCCTGCTGGCCGACCGCCTGCCGCGCAAGGGTTGGGACGAATATTATAAAATGTAAGCTGCCATGAAGAGAAGCGTATTACTGGCAATCGCTGCAGTGGCAATGGTTGCCGCCTCCTGCAACTGCCCCAAGGATAAAAAAGCCGGTGATTGCTGCGCACAGGAGTGCCAGAAGCCCGACTGGGGCAAGTACGCCGCCATTGAAGCCGCGGCGCAGCCCAACACCCTCACCGAGGCCGAAGCCGCCGACGGCTGGAAGCTGCTTTTCGACGGCAAAACCACCGAAGGCTGGCAGAGCGCCCGCCCCGCCAATATGGGTAAATTCCCCGAGGGCGGCTGGGGCATAAGCGAAGACGGCCTGCTCTATGTGTTTGCCGGCGACGGCAGCGAGAGCACCAACGGCGGCGACATCATCACCACCAGGAAGTATAAGAACTTTATCCTCAAGGTGGATTTCAAGCTCACCGAAGGCGCCAACAGCGGCATCAAATATTTTGTGGATCCGTTTATGAATACCGGCCCCGGCAGCGCCATAGGCTGCGAGTTCCAGATTCTGGACGACGACAATCACCCCGACGCCAAGCTGGGCGTGAACGGCAACCGCACCCTGGCCTCGCTCTACGACCTGATACCCTCCAGGCATGCTCCGCTGAGCGACAAGTTCGGCTGGCACACCGCGATGATTGTGGTGGACGGCAAGCACGTGGAGCACTGGCTGGATGGCGAAAAGGCCGTGGAATACGAGCGCGGCAGCCAGATGTGGGACGCGCTGGTCGATTACAGCAAATACCGCGACTGGCCCAATTTCGGCAATATGGAAGAAGGCTACATCCTGCTCCAGGACCACGGCAACCAGGTGTTCTACAAGAATATCAAAATCAAGGAGCTGTAGCCGATGAAGGACAGCATCATCACGGCCTCCAGAAAGCGGACCGAGCTGATTTCGGCTCTGGTCTGCTTTTGCATTGCCGTGGCAGTGAACATCTTCAGCATCATCAAGTTCCACACGCCTTTCTATGAGGTGTTTACCCAGATAGGCTACACCCTGTCCCTGACGCTGATACTTTATCTGGTCTGGACGCTGCTGCGGCTTGTATATCATCTGCTTAAAAAGCTTTTCCGCCGCTGAGGCATCATGGGCCGGTCAGAATTCATATACAGCACCCGCAACAAGGATATTCCCGTTGCTTATTCGCTCTGCCATGCCATGCACACGCAGTGCGAGATTCTGCTGCCGAATATGAAGGAGGACAGCGCCCGCACCCTCTGCGACGGGGTCTGGGAGATGGTGGAGGCCGCGGACCGTGACTACAACCGCTACTCTTCCACAAGCCAGCTGGCCCTTGTCAACCGCAGCGCGGCCGCCGGACCGGTTGAGGTGGGTGAGGAGCTGTTCATGCTGCTGGAGCTGTGCGAGACTTTCCGCCGCAGCACCCTCGGCTGGTTCGACATAAGCGCCAATACGGCCTCGCGGCTGAATGACAGGGAGCTGGAACTGGATGCCGGAAATCACACCGTGCGCTTCTGCTCGGAAGGCATAAGGCTGGATTTGGGCGGCATAGCCAAGGGCTTCGTGCTGGAAAAGGCTGCCAAACTGGTCGCCAGCGCCACGGATTCGGCGCTTATATCTTTTGGCGGCAGTTCCACGGCGGCGATTGGCCTGCATCCGCTGGGCGGCAAATGGCCGGTGTCGGTGGCGCATCCCTACTATCCGGAGCGCCCTGTGGACACTTATTATCTGCAAAACAGCTCGCTGTCGGTTTCGGGCAAGGACCCTTCCGGCCGCGGGCATATAATAGACCCCAAGACCGGCAACATCGTCTCCAAAGACGCTATGGTGGCCGTGTGCGGGGCGTCGCCGCTGGTGACCGAGGTGCTCTCCACGGCCCTCTGGCTTGCCCCGGACGGCGACAGAAAAGAAATACTGGCCTCGTTTGAAGGCTACAATGCGTGGGATTTAATGCCGCTGGCTTCTGGCGGCGCAAGAGTTTACAGCTTATGAGCGACAAGATATCCAGAAAAGATTTCCTTTCCAGTTTAGGCCTGCTGGCGGCAGGGGCGACCATGTTCCCCTGGCTGAAGGGCTGCACCCCCGAGCGGCATAAAGAGGCCGCCGGCGGCAAGGCCCGTCTGGCCATTGTCGGCACCGGCAGCCGCGGCCGCTTCCATCTGGTCAATATGCTGGAAGACGAGCTGGTGCAAATCGTGGCCCTGTGCGACGACTATAAGCCCCATCTGGAAAAAGCCGCCGAGATGTGCCCCTCTGCAAAGCTCTACAGCGACTACCGCGCGCTTCTGGACGACAGTCAGATAGACGGCGTGATTATCTGCACGCCGCTGAGCATGCATGTGCCCATGACGCTGGCCGCCTTCGATGCCGGCAAGCACGTCTTCTGCGAGAAGGCCCTGGCCTGGTCGCCGGAAGAGCTTCTGGAAATGTACCGCGCCTGGAAGGCCTCCGGCCGCATACTCATGGTGGGTCAGCAGCGGCTCTACGACCCCAAGTACGTCAAGGCCATGGAGCTTGTGCGCGGCGGAGCCATAGGCCAGGTGGTGGGAGTGCGCAACTACTGGTACCGCAACAACGACTGGCGGCGGCCGGTGGACGATCCCGCCGAGGAAAGGCGAATCAACTGGCGCCTCTACAACGCCACTTCCCGCGGTCTTATGACGGAGCTGGCCTGCCATCAGCTTCAGAACGGCTCCTGGGCGATGAACGACCTCCGCCCGGCTTTTGTGAACGGCAGCGGCAGCCTCATGTTCTGGAAAGACGGCCGCGAAGTGTTCGACAATGTGGCCACTGTATATCAGTATCCCAACGGGGTGAACATGACCTTCGAGAGCATCATCTCCAACAAGCACTTCGGCATGGGAGAGCAGATACTCGGCAGCGAGGGCACCATCGACCTCGTGCGCGGTGTCATGTACAGCGAAGCGCCCCGCCGCCGCTCCGGCATGCGGCAGCTGCTGGAACAGATCGAGAGCGGAGTGCTCTCCAACGCCGCCTTTGCCGGCTCGTCGTGGGTCACCGAAGACGCCTCTAAAGACGACGGCATCCGCTTTGTGGACAATGTCACCGTCAACGACGGCGCCAGCAGCGTGGGGGCCAGTGGCGACGGCTCGGTGGAACTCATGCACGCCTATGCCCTGGCGGTCATCACCGGGGTCCAGCCAGAAAAGATAGTGGAAGAAGCCGCGTGGAGCACGCTCCTTGCCCTCAAGGGCGACGAGGCGACCCGCCTGTGCGGCCGCATCGATATT
>CACXHG010000024.1 GCA_902767355.1 uncultured Bacteroidia bacterium | reverse complement strand
TCTGATATTGCATCATCAGCCCGGCCTGGTGGTTGATGAATATATTCTCCACGCTGCTGCTGTAGTATAGATTCTCTATGCTGTAGCTGTCCTTGTCGTCCATATTGTGGACAAACTCAGTGTCGTCGGCGCTGTGGGCTATGGTCCCGGCATAGTCGAAGGTGTTCTTGACGGAATTGCTGTGGGTGTAGCCGACGCGATACTGCGCGCTCACAAACCAGTTCTCGCTCAGGGGCTCGGTGTATTCCAGGTTGCCGTTCAGGCTCATGCTCCTGGTGTCCGTGTGGGAATACTGGTCGATGACGGTCTTTGTGCCCTTGGTTTCGTAGTTGGTCTCTGAGAATTCCTTGGAGTCGGCCTGGCTGCCGGAGAAACTGTAGCGGCCGCCGAAGGTGATGGTGCGGCCTGGCTTGCCAATCCTTTGGCCCAGCATAAAGCGGCCGTCGGCGGTGCGGCTCACAGTGTTGCCGTAGGAGAATGTCCGGGAATCGTTCAGCAGGGAGTAAATGTCGCCGTCCGGATATGTAGCGTTGCTGCTGCTGCGGTCGTTGGTTGCGAAATCTATGTTGAAGCGCGGGCGGAAGAATATGCGGGTGCCGTCCGGGGTGTAGCTCAGCTCGGCGCCGGCTTCTATGAACTGGCTCTTGGACAGGGATTTGCTGTCGCTGGTCGTTTCCAGGTCGTCGCCGTCATTCACGTAGGTGATTTTCTCCTCCTTGCTCTGTACGTCGCCCTTTCTCTGCCCGTACTCGGCACTTATGTTGGCCTCCAGATTTTTGACGCGGGTGGTGCCGTAGTTCACGCCGGCCATCCATTCGTCGTTGATACCCCTGCGCTCGCCGCCCCAGCCGCCGCCACCTCCGAATCCGCCGCCGCGGCTGTTGGTGTTGTTACCGTTGGCCACGAAGGCCAGCTGGTCGGTCTCATTGAATTTGCCGATTATGCCGTTGCCCTGATAGCGCCAGTCGTTCTTCAGGTCGAACTTGCTGCCGTCTGCCGGCGCAGAACGCAGGTCGCGTCCGACGCCGCCCGACAGATTGCCGAACCAGCCGTCGAACATGCCCTTGTAGGTGCTCACGTCTATGATTTTCTCGGTGTCGTCGTCTTCTATGCCGCTGAACTGGGCCTGCTCGGATTTCTTGTCTATCACCTTGACCTTCTCGATCACGTTCACCGGAATGTTCTCTGTGGCCAGGCTCGGATCGTCCAGGAAGAAGGTCTTGCCGTTGAGCGTGATCTTCTTGATGGTCTCGCCGCCGGCGGTGATGCTGCCGTCGCTGCCTATCTCTATGCCCGGCAGCTTTTTGAGCAGGTCTATCAGCACGGCGTTGTCCTTTACCTTAAAGGAGGATGCGGTGTATTCGATGGTGTCCTGCTTAATGGTGATGGCGTTGCCCACGGCCGACACGGTGGCGCCCTCGAGCATCTCGAAGTCCTCTTTCATGGCTATAGTGCCCAGGTTGACCGTGCCTCTGGCCACCTCTACCTTGCGGGTGAGCGTCTCATAGCCCATCAGCTCGGCCTTAAGGGTGTATTTGCCGTAGGTCACGCGCTCTATGGTGGCCTTGCCGTCCATGCCCGTGAGGGCATAGAATGCCGCGGTGGTGTCACCCTCGGGCACCAGCATGGCTGCCACGTAGGCCACCGGCTCTCGGGTGAGGGTATCTACGACTGTGAGTTTGACACTGCCCCTTGACTGGGCGCTGGCTGCAACTGGAGCCAGGAAAAAAGCGGCTGAAACGAGAGCCGCCACGAGGAGGAATCTTTTCATACAAAAAATTTGACTGCAAAGATAACCCCAGGTTTAAAAGCGAGAGAAAAAATAACTACTTTTGAGCCTGTTAATTCAGCATTATGGACGAATACGGTCATTTTTCTTTTGCCAGCAGCGGCGGACACGACTTCATGCAGTTCCGCATACACAAGATTCTGTTTGTCTGCAGCAGCTACGACGGCTATACCCTCGAAGAGGACGGCCATATCGACTTGCAGATCAACAACGAATACAACGAGCTCAATATGAGCAATCCGCCGGCAATCGTGCGGGTGAGCTCGGCCGCAGAGGCCCTGGAGCGGCTGGGCGGCGAAGAGAAGTTCGACATCGTGCTCACCATGTACAATGTGGGCGGCATGACCGTGTTCGACTTTGCCACCACCATAAAGCAGATGTTCCCCCAGATGCCGGTGTTCCTTATCACCAGCTTCTCGCGCGAGATTTACCGCAGGGTAGAAGACGCCCACTGCGAGGCCATCGACAATATATTCTGCTGGCACGGCTCGGCGGACCTGATCATTGCCATCATCAAGCTCATAGAGGACAGGCTCAATGCCGAGAGCGACATACTCCAGGGCGGAGTGCAGGCCATACTGCTGGCAGAGGATTCGTTCCGCTTCTATTCTACATATCTGCCTGAATTATACCGCATTCTGCTGCTGCAGAACAGCGAATTCATAAAGGATGCCTACAACGAACAGCAGATGATCATGCGCAAGCGTTCGCGGCCCAAGGTACTGCTGGCCACCAACTATACGGAGGCGGTGGAGCTCTACGAGCGCTACAAGAACAACCTGCTGGGCGTGATTACCGATATGGGCATGATTATCCACAAGGGCGACCGCTCCGAAACGGAGAAATCCGACGCCGGCGTGGATATCTGCAAGATGGTCAAGGAGCAGACCCCCTGGATGCCCGTGATCATCCAGTCGTCCCAGCTGGACTACAAAAAGATTGCGGCCGATCTGGGCGCCGGCTTCATACCCAAGAGCAGCAAGAATCTGCTGGAGAACATGCGCAAGGTCATACTCTCGGAGTTCGGTTTCGGCGACTTTATCTTCACCGACCCGGAGAGCGGCATCGAGCTCGGGCGCGCCCACGACCTCTATCAGATGCAGCGCCTGATCGAAACCGTCCCGGACGATGTGCTGGAATACCACCTGACGCAGATGCACCTTTCCAAATGGCTCTACGCGCGCGGCCTTTTCCCCATTGCCAAGGTGCTTCGCAGCATGAACAGCAGCCAGTTCCCCAGCACTGCCGAACACCGCAAGGCAATCGTCAGGCTCATAAAGGAATACCGCGCCCTGCTGGGTCAGGGAATAGTGGTGAGCTTCGACGAGGAGACCTACAGCGACACCGTGTCCTTTGCCAAGATCGGGCAGGGGAGCATAGGCGGCAAGGCCCGCGGGCTGGCGTTCATGAACGGCATCCTGGCCAAGCACGACCAATATAAGAAGTATCCGGGCGTGCTGGTGACCATACCCCGCAGCGTGGTGATTTCGACCGACTATTTCGAAGAATTCATACGTACCAACGGCCTGCAGTATATTATAGAGAACGACGACGACGACAACAGCATCCTGGGCGAGTTCCTGGCTTCGACCATACCGGAGTCGCTGCACAACCAGCTAAAGAAATTTGTCTCCACCTGCCGCAAGCCGCTGGCAATCCGCTCTTCTTCCAAGCTGGAAGATTCAAACTACCAGCCGTTTGCGGGCGTATATTCGACCTATATGATTCCCCGCTGCGAAGACGACGGCCAGATGCTGCGCATGCTGGTGCGGGGCATCAAGAGCGTCTGGGCATCGGTATATTTCGCATCTTCTCGAGCCTATATCCAGACTTCCCAGAACCTGCTCAGCGAAGAGAAGATGGCCGTGCTGGTGCAGGAGGTCTGCGGAACCGAAGAGGGCGGCTACTATTTCCCGACCTTCTCCGGAGTGGCCCGCTCGCGCAATCTCTATCCGCTCGGCTATGAAAAGAGCGAAGACGGGGTGTGCAACGTGGTCATGGGCCTGGGCAAGGAGGTGGTTGACGGCGGAAAGACCCTGCGCTTCTGCCCGGCTTATCCCGACAAGACCCTGCAGACTTCTACCGTAGAGCTCACAGTGAGCGACGCTCAGACAGAAATCCTGGCCCTCAGCCTTAATCCGGCCAAGTTCCTGGCTTCTTGCGACGATGCCATAAATCTGGAGCGCCTGCCGGTGAACAAGATAGCCAATTTCCGCAATGCCAGGTACGTCTGCTCCAACTTCGACTATCTGAACAACCGCATCAGCGAGGGTCCGACATTCAACGAATCCTTCAAGGTGATTACCTTCAACGCCATACTCAAGTATAATTCCTTCCCGCTGGCGCAGATTATATCCGACCTGCTAAAGATAGGCGAAGAAGAGCTCCGCTGCCCCGTGGAGATTGAGTTCGCGGTGAATATGGACGTCGAGCCGGGCGCTCCCAAGATATTTAATTTCCTGCAGATACGGCCCATCATCAACGGCATGGAAGATGCCAAGGTGGATTGGGACACCATACGCACCGACGATGCCCTGATTTACTCGGAATGCGCGCTTGGGGTGGGAGAGATCAAGGGTCTCAAGCACGTGGTTTACATGAAATTCGACAAGTTCTCCTCGCTCAAGACCCACGAGATTGCAGACGAGCTATACAAGATCAACTCGCTCATGAAGGAGCAGGGGCACGAGTATGTGCTCGTGGGCACAGGACGCTGGGGCTCTTCCGACCCCAATCTGGGCGTGCCAGTCAAGTGGGGCCATATATCTGAGGCCAAGGTGATTGTGGAGATGGCCCTCAAGAATTATAACATAGAGGCGAGCCAGGGCACGCACTTCTTCCAGAACGTGACCTCGCTGGGCGTCGGCTACTTTTCCATCAATCCTTCTGCCGGCGAAGGCATTTTCGCACAGGATATCCTGGATGCCATGCCCGCCAAATTCGACGGCGAATGGTTCCGGGTTGTCGAGTTCGACAAACCCCTCACGGCCTTTGCAGACGGACGTTCACGAAAAGGAATTGTTAAGGTGCAGCTTTGATTTTTGCGGGAATAATTTATAACTTTGCAGAAGTTGAAAAACAGTTAATCCATTGCCTATGGCAAACGACATAATATCCTCTGTATCGGCTAAGGTTGAGAAGCTCATATCCATGTATGAGCAGGAGCGTTCGCTCGCGGCGTCGCTTCGCTCAGAGCTTGAGGCAAGTCGCAGCCAGATAGGCCAGTATAAAGAAAAACAAGCAGTTTTAGAAAATAGAATAAAGACTTTAGAAGATAAATTGAACAACTTGCAGCTGGCAGGCGCGTTTACTGCGTCACCACAGGACAGTGCGGGAGCGAAGCGCAGATTGAATGCTGTGATCAAGGAGATAGATGAGTGTATAGCAATGTTGAATATGTAGCATATTATGGACGAGAAGCAGAAAATAGCCGTAACGATAGGTGGGCGCAAATTCACCTTCCATATTCTTCCGGAAAACGAAGAGAGGGTGCGCGCGTCCGTCAAGAAGATAGAGGAGAAGGTCTCTTTCTACGCTTCCAAATATGCCACCAAGGATATGCAGGATATTCTGAGCATAGTGTTGATGGAGTACGTGATGCAGTATATTTCGCTTGAGCAGAAAGACGATTCTAAGGAATTGGCAAGCGGTATTGCCGACCTTGACAAACGTTTGGACGAATACATAAACAGTGGCCGTTAGTTAACTCTTTGCCAAAATCAACATTTTAAACTTCCAAAAAGAGTTCACGGCTGCCAAAAACGGGCCTAGGTTACCCCTCACGGGGGATTCCTGATTTATCAGGGACGGAGGAAGTTTGCGGCTTGTTACGTTGGGCTTAAATCTTACCTTGCAAGATTTTTGGACTTACAGTAACTAACGGCCTTTTTATATATCCCAGTTGTAAGTTATTGGAACAGTAAACCCACACAATAACTTATATAATGCTTACCTACATCATAACTGCCTTGCTGGCCGCGATAGTGGCCATATTTGCCTACATCCTGGTCCGAAATGTCATCCTTAAGAAAAAAGGCAACGAAATAATCCGCAATGCCGAGATTGAGGGTGAAAACATCAAGAAGGAGAAGATTTTCCAGGCCAAGGAGAAGTTTCTCCAGCTCAAGAGCGAGCACGAAGAGGCCATTAAGGAAAAGGACAGCCAGATAGCCCAGGTGGAGAACCGCCTTCGCCAGAAAGAGAGCCAGCTTGGCCAGCAGAAGAACGAACTCGACCGCAAGGTCAAGGAAAACGACCAAATCAAGGAGAATCTCCAGCATCAGCTCGAAATCCTGAACAAGAAAAAAGAAGAGTACGAATCTATGCGCGAAGGCGCCATCCGCAAGCTCGAAGAAGTTGCCGGTATGAGTGCCGAAGAGGCAAAGGAGCAGCTCATGGACCAGATGAAGGCCGAGGCCAAGACTCAGGCCCAGAGCTATATCAACGACGTTATGGATGAGGCTCGCCTGACCGCAAGCAAGGAGGCCAAGCGCATAGTGATCAACACCATACAGCGCACCGCCCCCGAAGTTGCCATAGAGAATGCCGTGACGGTCTTCAATATAGACAACGACGAGATCAAAGGCCGCATCATAGGCCGCGAGGGCCGCAACATCCGCGCCCTGGAGGCTGCCATCGGTGTCGAGATCGTGGTGGACGACACTCCCGAAGCCATCCTGATTTCTGCCTTCGACCCTGTCCGCCGCGAGGTTGCCCGCCTGGCCCTGCACCAGCTGGTTGCCGACGGCCGCATCCATCCCGCCCGCATCGAGGAGGTGGTCGCCAAAGTCCAGAAGCAGCTCGACGAGGAGATTATGGAAATCGGCAAGCGCACCTGCATAGACCTTGGTGTGCACGGCCTCAACTCGCAGCTGGTCAAGATGGTCGGCCGCATGAAATACCGTTCTTCGTACGGTCAGAACCTGCTGCAGCACTCCCGCGAGGTGGCCAACATTTCCGCTATCCTGGCAGCCGAGCTTGGCCTGAATCCCAAGATTGCCAAGCGCGCCGGCCTGCTGCACGATATCGGCAAGGTGGCAGAAGAAGAGTATGAGCTGCCGCACGCAATCGTCGGCATGCAGATTGCCGAGAAATGCAAGGAGAAACCCGAGGTTTGCAACGCCATCGGCGCTCACCACGAAGAGGTAGAGATGACTACCCTGATTGCGCCCATCGTGCTGGTTGCCGATGCCATTTCCGGTTCGCGTCCCGGCGCCCGCCGCGAGGTGATCGAGTCTTACATCAAGCGCCTGAAGGATATGGAGAATATAGCCGCTTCTCACGAAGGCGTAGTTAAGGCCTATGCAATCCAGGCCGGCCGCGAGCTGCGCGTGATTGTCGGTGCAGACCAGGTGAGCGACGCCGAGTGCGACGAAATCTCCAACGAGGTTGCCCGCCGCATCCAGGACGAGATGACTTATCCCGGTCAGGTCAAGGTGACCGTGATCCGCGAGGTCCGCAGCGTTGCATTCGCCAAATAATCAGATAAAACTTTATATATCATGGATAACAACAATAATAACAAGCAGCTCAATATCGAGATCGCTCCCGAGATGGCCGGCGGCATATATTCCAACCTGGCTGTTATCACTCACTCCCAGAGCGAGTTTATCGTGGACTTCGTGCAAATGCTCCCCGGTATCCCCAAACCCAAGGTTGCCAGCCGCATCGTGATGACCCCCGAGCACGCAAAACGCCTGCTGATGGCCCTCCACGACAACATCGCCAAGTTCGAATCCGAAAACGGCGAGATCAAGCTGCGCAAGCAGGGCATGACCATCGCTCCGCTCGGAGAAGCTTAAGCCTACGGATGTAAAAAATAACAGGGTGGTGCCTTTCGGGCATCACCCTGTTATTTTTGGATTTGGCCGGCTTTATTTGATGTCGATCTGTTTGACGGCGCCGGTTTCTACGGCTTTCTCTTTCTTGGGTAGATGAACGTTCAGAACGCCCTTTTCTACCTTTGCCTCGATCTTTTCTGCATCCACGTCATCGGGGAGCAGCAGTGTCTGCTGGAATTTCTCGTAGGAGAATTCGCGGCGCAGGTAGCGTCCGTGTTTCTTGCCTTCCTTGTTCTCGGATTTCTTCTCCATTTCGATGTGCAGATTGTTCTGGTCATCTACGTGGACCTTGAAGTCATCCTTGTCTAAACCGGGAGCGGCAAGCTCTACGTCATATTCTTTTTCGTTCTCTATAACATTAATGGCCGGTGCTGTGTAAGTGGGCCTTTCCATCCAGCTGTTGTCGAAGAAATCATTGAAGATATCTGGCAGCCAGCTATTCGTTGTTCTTCTAACAGGTAACATGATTGTAAGTTTTTAATTTGTTCCGCTTCGTGCCGTCTTTCTTGTACGGCGCTTTTTGCGGGGTCCCTTGCGGAACCGCTTAGAGAAATATCAAATGCCTTGCCAGATGCCTGGAGTGGACATTTTGGCATTTTTCGATGCCATTTTGTCCACTTTTGGCAATAATTTGCCTACCTTCGTAAGAAATCAATGACGGCACTTATGTTTACAAAAGATGATATTTCTCAGATAGAGGCCCGCGGTGCATCTGTTGCCGCAGTCCAGGATCAGGTAGAACGTTTCAAAAAGGGTTTTGCCCCTTTGAAGGTGGTGGCTCCGGC
>CACXHG010000023.1 GCA_902767355.1 uncultured Bacteroidia bacterium | reverse complement strand
GCCAAAATTTCAGAAAGATGGACTTATATGGACCTGAATAAACTTCTATAAGTCAGGTTTATTTATTACCTTTGTAAATACATTGTTACGCGCGAGAGATTTTGCTGTATTTGAGTAATCGCCTGACGGCGTGCATAACTCGCTGATGAGCAGCCCGATGCTTGCATTGGGATGAACTAGGGTTTTATGCTTTACCGGCAGGAGGTTTGCTATACGCCGACAAAGACCATGATAATCACTGACGCCCCAGATAAGACACGCTGGTTTGTGATGCGTGCACATAAGAGCGAGAAGAAGGCCGAGGAGATGCTCTCGGCAGAGGGCGGCATGGAGTTTTATATCCCGAAAACCTATGCCGTCAGGGTTTACCATGGCGTCAAAACCAAGCAGTTGGTGCCGGTAATTCCGGGTATGGTGTTTGTCCATGCCGGCCACGACCGGATAGTGGATTTCAAGAAAGGGCATAATTTCCTGCAGTTCATCACCCGTAAAACAACCTCCGGTACCGACTACATGGTGATACCTGACGGCCAGATGGATGACTTTATCCGCGTGACGGCCAATCCCGAAATCAACACCGTGTATTTCCGCCCCGACGAGATAGACCTCGAGCAGGGTACCCGGGTGCGTATCCTGGGGGGCGAACTCAGCGGAGTGACCGGCGTATTCATGCGTGTGCAGGGCAAGCGCAACCGCAGGGTGGTGGTCACCCTGGACGGCATTATAAGCGCCGTGACAGAGGTCAGCCCGGACCTCATAGAAGTGATAAAATAATTTGGATTATGCGTATACCACGTTTATTCATCAGACTGAAGAATTCTTACCTCAAGCGTGAGATCATCTTTGCCGCCGACACCCTGATCTCCTTGATGGTGTCGCTGCTAGTTATCTTCCTGATACCCAGATTGCTCGGGTCGTCGCCCTTGCCTGAGCGCGCGATTGCAGTGTATATGACAGCGGCGGTATTCTCCTCCGTGGTGTTCTTCCTGCTGCTGCGCACCTCCCGCATCATCATCCGGCACCTGACGGCCAAGGACCTCGTGCCTTTCGTCGGCGCAGCGCTTTGCAAAGGGCTCACTATATTGCTGAGCATCATTGTGATGCAGCTTTATACCAGCCGCGCGATAATATTCGTGTCCATAGATGTGATGTTGACGATGTTCCTGGTCATAGGCGTCCGCCTGCTGATGATTTTTGTTTACGACAGGATTAACCAGCGCCAGTTGGAAGAGTACCATCAGAAACGCATACTCGTCTATGGGACTTCGGACAAAAGCGTTGCCGCGGTCAAGCGGCTTCTGAATTCGGTCCACTACAAGTGCGTGGGCTTCCTGCAGCGCGGGCGCGAGCCGAAATACACCCTGGCGGCGCTGCCGGTGTACAGTTTCGAAGACCGGACCCGCTTCGACAACATCGTCAGGCTCAATAATATCGATGCCATACTGTTCTCAAGGGATACCGATGCCCAGGCAGAAGAGAATCTGCTGGTCAAATACTGCAGCGAGCACGGCCTCAAGACCCTCATCGTGCCCAGCCTGGACGAGGTGCAGGACGGCGAGCCGCTGCTGCATCCCCGCGAGATCAAGGTAGAGGACCTGCTGGGCCGCAAGGAAATAGTCATCTCGCTGGACAGGATAAAGGCTGACTTTGCCGGCAAGGTGGTGATGGTGACCGGCGCGGCCGGCAGCATAGGCAGCGAGCTGGTGCGTCAGCTGGCCGGCTTCGGCGTGAAGCAGATCGTGCTTTACGACAATGCCGAGACCCCGATGCACAACATCCGCCTGGAGCTGGAAGACAAGTTCAAAGATCTCAATTTCGTGCCGGTAATCGGTTCCGTGCGCCATCCCGAGCGGCTGGACTATGCCTTCCGCAACTGGAAGCCCCAGATTGTCTTCCATGCCGCAGCCTACAAGCACGTCCCGCTGATGGAAGAGAATCCCTGCGAGGCCGTGCTGGCCAATGTCTATGGCTCGCGCAATGTGGCCGACAAGTGTCTGGAATACGGCGTTGAGAAAATGGTGATGATATCCACCGACAAGGCCGTGAACCCCACCAACATAATGGGCTGCACCAAGCGTCTGGCAGAGATTTACGTGCAGAGCCTGGGCCTGGCGGTCGAAAAAGGGCAGGTGAGCGGCAAGACCCGCTTCGTGACCACCCGCTTCGGCAATGTGCTGGGCAGCAACGGCAGCGTGATTCCCCGCTTCCGCGAGCAGATAGCCCACGGCGGGCCGGTGACAGTCACCCATCCGGACATCAACCGCTTCTTTATGACCATCCCCGAGGCTTGCCGCCTGGTGATGGAGGCCGCCGTGATGAGCACCGGCAACCAGATTTTCGTGTTCGACATGGGCAAGCCCGTGAAGATAGACGACCTGGCCCGCAGGATGATAACCCTGGCCGGTTTCACTCCGGACAAGGATATCAAGATAGAATACACCGGCCTGCGCCCCGGCGAGAAGCTGTATGAAGAGGTGCTGGCAAACGACGAGAATACCCTGCCGGCATTCCACGAGCGCATACGTATCGCAAAGGTGCGCGAGTATCCTTATGCAGATGCGGTGGCCTATGCCGATAAACTCGAGAGCCTGGCCCGTGCGGTAGAAATTCCGGACATGGTGCGCCTGATGAAAAAAATTGTACCCGAATATAAGAGCGAAAATTCTAAATTTGCAGCCTTGGACCAAGAAGATAAATAGCACTTATGGGTTTTTGGCCGTTTAAGAGGCGTCCGAAGGACAATATATCAGAAGTTTTCGCCGGTTTTACCGACTTTCACAGCCACATCCTGCCGGGTGTGGACGACGGCGTCCAGACAATGGAAGAGTCGCTGAGCATCCTGCGTCAATATGAGACGTGGGGTGTACATGCCGTCTGGTGCACTCCGCACATCATGGAGGATTATCCCAATACAGTGGAGGCTCTGAAACAGCGCTTTGAAGAGCTTGTTCAGGCATACCGGGCTGACTGCGCAGACCGCAGCCACAACGAAGAAGGAGTAGCGGCGGACCCCGTGCAACTCCATCTGGCAGCCGAGAACATGATGGACTCGCTCTTTGACGAGAGGCTGGAAGCGGGCGATGTGCTGCCCTTGGGACTCAAGGGAAACCAGCTGCTGGTAGAAACATCTTATTTCAACCCGCCGCTCGATCTGTACGGCATCCTGGATCGCGTCAGGGCAAAGGGCTTTTTCCCAATTCTGGCACATCCGGAACGTTATGTCTATATGGAAATGAGCGATTATGAGAGGCTCAAGTCCATGGGAGTCAAGTTCCAGATGAACCTCTTTTCCCAGGCGGGGGCCTATGGCAAAACCGCCCAGAAAAAGGCCCTCGACTTCCTGGACCGTCACTGGTACGACCTCTGCGGCACCGACCTGCACCGCTTTGCCATGCTGGAGCACAAATGGGGGCAGTTGAGATTGCCGGGGCAGTTTTAATAACAGAATAAATCTTTGACCAATATGAAATTCTGCACAAAAATTATCCTGATAGCTTGCGCAATAGCGATGGCATCTTGCTCGACGCCGAAGAATATAGTCTATTTCCAGGATATCAAAGAGGATTCTGTCCTCAAGTCCACTGCCAGCGATCCGATCCGGTTCAAACCTATGGACCAGATTTCGGTGATTGTCAACAGCCGCGACCCCCAGGTGACGGCCATGTTCAATTTGCCTTATTACAGTATGCGCATCGGACAGTCTCAGTCAATGACAAACACTGCCGGGACAGTGACTTCAGGTACTCAGGGTATTTCCGGCTATATCGTGGATTCTTACGGAGATATAGATTTTCCTATTTTGGGTAAGATTCAAGTGGCAGGACTTACCAGGGAAGAAGTTGCAGAAGAGATAAAGGAAAAGCTTCTGGACAGCCGCCAGATCAAGGATCCGGTGGTCACCGTTACCTTTATGAACCTTGGTTTCGCCGTCCTTGGAGAGGTGAACAATCCCGGTCGCTACAAAATAGACCGCGACCAGTTTACCATACTGGATGCTCTGGCACTGGCCGGCGACCTTACGATCAATGCGGAAAGGGAGAGCGTAGTTCTGGTCCGTCGCGACGGAGCCAAGG
>CACXHG010000022.1 GCA_902767355.1 uncultured Bacteroidia bacterium | reverse complement strand
GCCGGAGCCCGAGGCTTTCGCCCGGCTGCTTGGGGAGCTGTTCGCGACACCTACGTCTCTGCTCGGCAGCTATCTGGAGGCGGCGCTCACCAACAGCAATCCCATCCTGCACACTGGCCGGCTATACTCCATGTTCCACGGCTGGGACGGCCGGCCGATGGACCGCCAGATACTTTTTTACCGGGAGTGGGACCTGGCCTCTTCCGAGCTGATTGTGAAAATGGACGGCGAGTTTGGCCGGCTGCTCGAAAAACTGGGCGTCGGGCGGGAGAATCTGCCCACACTGCTGGATTATTACGAGTCCGGCGATGCCGGGGCCCTGACGGCAAAGCTTGCCTCGATAGCCGCTTTCCGGGATATACCGGCCCCGATGAATCCTTCCGGCGACGGCTGGGTGCCGGATGCCGGCAGCCGCTATTTTACAGAAGATTTCCCTTACGGCCTGTATTACATCAAGCGTCTGGCCCATGAAAACGGGGTGGCCGTGCCCACGATAGATGCCGTATATGATTGGGGCATGAACTTTATGCTAAGGCAGCGATATAACCCGGAGGGGAGCCTGCTGAGACGCGCGCAGCTGCGCATGCTGCACATTCTGGAGGTGGTGGACGGCATCTGCCGCCGCGAGGGTATCCCGTACTGGCTGGATGCCGGCACTCTCCTGGGAGCCGTGCGCCACAAGGGTTTCATCCCCTGGGACGACGATATGGACATCTGCATCCTCAAAAAGGATTACAAGCGCTTCAAGAAAGCGGCGCTGCAAAGCCTGCCGCCCGATTTGGCCTATCAGGACTGGACCACCGACCCCAACCACTTCGAGATGTCGCCGCGCATCCGCGACCTGAATTCCCTCTTTGACCAGCCCGAGTCCCGCTGCCAGAAATACCGCGGGCTTTTCCTGGACGTGATACTGGTGGAGCGTGTGCCCAACATGAAGGTCAAGAAGTTTATCTGCTTCTTTTACCGGAGGGTGAGCCGCGAAATGCACGGCTACGGCAAGGTCGCCTATAAATCACCAGTCAGGCGCTGTATAGTGAAGGCTGTGGCCTATATGGCTTGGCCGTTCGTCTGGCTTATGACCAGCATGGCGCGTCTGCACGCGGCTATCATAAAGAGCGATGTGATGAGCCGCTATTACACGCATTTCCCGGCACCACGATGCATCAGCGACATCTTCCCCTGCCGCGACATTGAGTTCGAGGGCCGGATGTTTTCATCGCCCGCGCACCCCGACCGCTATCTGGAAAAAATGTTCGGAGACTATATGAAATTGCCCCCGGAAAGCGAGCGGGGAGGGCATAGCTGCCCTATCGAAATTTACGATTAATTTGGAGAAATTAAACAATAATAACTACATTTGAACAATTAATCACAAACACAAAAAGCAATGAAAAAAATCATCGTTTCCCTCATCGCAGCAGTTGCGCTGGTAATAGGGCTGAGCTCTTGCGCTACTGTTTCTTCATCACAGCTGTTCAACACAAACAACACTAACACTGTGGTTAAACTCACTCAGGACAACTTCAAGGTTGTCGGCACCGCTACCGGTACCTACGAGGCAGTGTACTGGTTTGGCGTATTCGGAGGTCCCAGCAAGGCCAACGGCGCAGCCAACGCAGTTGCTGATATGTACAAGAATGCCAACCTCTCAGGTTCACAGGCCGCTATCAATGTAGTTACTTCTGTAAAGGCTAAAACCATATTCGGCGTTTATGACAAGGTGACCTACGAGGCATCCTGCCAGATTATCGAATTTACAAAATAAGTTTTAGACATAGATGCTTATGAAGCGCTTCCGGAATCTTTCCGGGAGCGCTTTTTCGTGTGTTGAAAAAATGTAAATAATCCTCTGGCTTTTGTGGTAAATCGACACGGAGGATGGTGTAACTTTACAATACATAGTGCGGCATTATTTTAACCATATAATACCATGAAAATCAGCGATCAAGCTATTTACGATGCCCGCAAGCTCGGTTCGGGCAGAATGCTCACCCTTGGTCTGCAGCACATGTTTGCGATGTTCGGAGCGACGGTACTGGTGCCTGTCATCACCGGCCTCTCGATGTCAGCAACCCTCCTTTTTGCAGGTCTGGGAACCCTCATCTTCCACCTTTGCACCAAATTCAAAGTGCCCGCATTCCTGGGCTCTTCGTTTGCCTTTCTGGGCGGTTATGCCACCGTGGTGCAGTTGGGCATGGACGGAGGCCTGACTCAGGCGCAGGCTCTGCCGTATGCCTGCATAGGCGTGTTCTGCGCAGGTCTGATTTACTTCATCCTCGCCGGATTGTTCGCAGCCTTCGGGCCGCGCAAGGTGATGCGTTTCTTCCCGCCTGTGGTCACCGGACCCATCATCATCGCCATCGGCCTTATCCTGGCCGGAAGTGCCATCAACAACTGCAACCAGAACTGGTGGATTGCCCTGCTGGCCATCGCAATCATTGTGGTCTGCAACATCTGGGGCAAGGGCATGATCAAGATTATCCCCATCCTGCTGGGCGTGCTGGGCTCGTATATCGTGGCCGCCTGCTTTGGCCTGTGCGACTTTACGGCCGTTAAGGAAGCCGCCTGGATAGGGCTTCCCGTCAAGTGGGAAAACACAGCCCTGAGCGTGTTCAGCAATCCCAACTGGAACCTGATAATAGCCGCCATAATTGCAATTATCCCGATTTCTCTGGCCACCATGATGGAGCATATCGGCGACATGTGCGCAATTTCCTCCACCACCGGTATCAACTATCTTGAGGATCCCGGTCTGCACCGCACCCTCGTGGGCGACGGTCTCGCCACCTCGCTGGCATCGCTCTTCGGCGCACCCGCCAATACGACCTACGGCGAGAACACCGGCGTGCTTAATCTCACCAAGGTCTATGACCCCCGCGTGATCCGCATCGCCGCTGTGTTCGCCATCATCCTGAGCTTCTGCCCCAAGTTCTCCGCCCTTATCGCCTGCATGCCCGCTGCCACCATCGGCGGCGTGTCGCTGGTGCTCTACGGTATGATTTCGGCTGTGGGTGTGCGCAACGTGGTAGAGAATCAGGTCGATTTCAAATCCTCCCGCAACGTGCTGGTGATGGCGCTCATACTGGTGCTGGCCATCGGTGTTTCCTACAGTGCCGCCGGTTCCATCACAATCGGCTCCGTGAAGCTCAGCGGCCTGGCAGTGGCTGCCATCGTGGGCGTGCTTCTGAATGCCCTACTTCCCGGCAAGGACTATGAGTTCGGCTCCAACGAGCAGGGCGACATGTCCATCGATTTTGAAATCAACCCGTCACTCAGGAAGAAGAAATGACAGATTCCGAGCTCATAAACCACATACGCCGTGTTCCGGATTACCCTGTGAAGGGGATAGTGTTCTTCGATGTCACCACTCTGTTCAAGCACCCCGAGTGTTTCGAAGAGGTAGTGAAGCGTATCTGCAACCTATACGCAGACAAAGGCATCACCAAAGTCGTCGGCATAGAGTCCCGCGGGTTTATTGCTGCTGCGGCTGTGGCTGCGCGGCTGGGAGCGGGTTTCGTCCCCATCCGCAAGCCTGGCAAACTGCCTGCCGACACCCTGCGGGAAGTTTACTCCAAGGAGTATGGCACCGACATGATTGAAATCCACACCGATGCCATCTCGCCGGACGACGTGGTGCTGATCCACGACGACATACTGGCCACCGGCGGCACTGCTTCGGCATCCGTCTCGCTGGTGAAAAAGTTCCACCCCAAGGCGGTGTTCGTGAATTTCATCATAGATATTACCGACGTGCCGCGCACAAAACCCATTCCCGAGGATATACCAGTAAGTTCCTTGTTGCAGTTAAGCGAGAATTAATCAACACTTTATTTAACCTAATACTTATGTTTAAAAAAATCTTCATCGCAGCCTTCGCGCTGCTGGCTATGGCCCAGATGGCCAATGCCCAGACCAACTTCCAGACCTTCTACGATTTTGGAAGGGGACACGTAACCACCACCATGGAAGGATTCCACGTTGACAATTGGGGAAATACCTTCTTCTTTATCGATTACGACTACAATAACAAGGACGGCAACACCATCGTCTCTCCCAACAATACCTATTTCGAGATTGCCCGTTGCCTGAATTTCTGGCAGAATAGCAAGCTGGCTCCTTTCTCCTGGCAGATCGAGTACAACGGTGGTTTCGGCACCTGGGGCAATCTGTTTGGCGAGCCCGGCAATGACTACGGTGCATTCCCCGTCAACAGCGCATTCCTGACCGGTGTGGATTATTTCCTGCATTCCGGCGACTTCAAGAATACCCTCAACCTCAAGCTCCTCTACAAATACTTTGTAAAGCTCCCTTCCAAGGTGCCCGTACAGTTCACTGCAGTGTGGGGTTGCCAGGATCTTTTCGGCGCTCCCGGCCTGCGTTTCTCCGGTTTCGCCGATTTCTGGTGCGAGGGTGAGAAACTCGTGATCCTCTCCGAGCCTCAGATCTGGTATCAGCTTTTCGACCACTTCAACATCGGCAGCGAGGTTGAGCTGAGCTACAACTTTGCAGGCATGAAAGGCTTCAATGTGATGCCTTGCCTCGGTACCAAGTGGGTGTTCTAAGCTTTTTGAAGTCCAATCCTAAACTATAACTATCATGGGTCTTTTCATGTCTAAGGTGTTTGGTTTTGACTCTGCCAAACACAGTGTCCGCACAGAGATTCTGGCGGGTCTGACGACCTTTCTGACGATGGCTTACATCCTGGCCGTCAATCCCGGAATCTTCAGTGCACTGCCCGGTATGCCGGCCGGCAGCGTGTTTACCGCCACAGCCCTCGCGGCCATCGTGGGTACCCTGGTCATGGCGCTCTATGCCAAGAAACCTTTTGCCCTGGCCCCCGGCATGGGCCTGAATGCGTTCTTCGTGTTCACAGTTTGCC
Organism: uncultured Bacteroidia bacterium; assembly: GCA_902767355.1. Taxonomy (GTDB): domain Bacteria; phylum Bacteroidota; class Bacteroidia; order Bacteroidales; family UBA932; genus Equibacterium. Next base: position 487 of record CACXHG010000022.1, on the reverse strand, counting down.
TGGGTATGGGCAAAACCTGGCAGTTTGCCCTGACAGCCGTCCTCATCGAAGGTATCATCTTCATCATCCTCACCCTGACCAAGGTGCGCACCTGGCTCATCAACGCCATTCCCGGCACGCTTAAGAAGGCCATCGGTGCAGGTATCGGCCTGTTCATCGCCTTCATCGGCCTGCAGAACGCCGGCATCATCGTCAACAGCGACGCTACGCTCGTCGTCCTGGGCGACATCACCCACGGCAAGGCTCTGCTCGGCGTCATCGGCCTCTTCATCACCGCAGGCCTGGTCATGGCCAAGGTCCGCGGCGGCATGCTCTGGGGTATCCTCATCACGGCCGCTCTCGGCCTTCTGATCAAGGACCCTGCCACCGGCGCAGCCATCACCACGCTCCCTTCAAAGGTGTTTTCCATGCCCGAGAGCATCGATCCCATCTTCTGCAAGTTCGAGTGGGGCAGCATCTTCAGCTGGGATATGCTGGCAGTGGTGTT
>CACXHG010000021.1 GCA_902767355.1 uncultured Bacteroidia bacterium | reverse complement strand
GGCCATATGCTCCAGAAAGTGGGCCAGGCCGTTCTGGTTGTCCTCTTCTTGCAGGGCCCCCACATTGTGCGCAATGTAAAATTCGGCAGTCCCGGCAGGTATCTCGTTGTGGCACAGATAGTAAGTCAGGCCGTTACTCAGCTTGCCGACCTTGAATTCCGGGTCGGAGGCTATGGGCTGTGAAAAGAGGCAAAACGAGCAAAGGAGTGCTGCAAGGCACAGGCAGATTCTTTTCATACTTGAGAAGATATGTTAAAAGTTGCAGCCCAGGGTGAGTTCTGCAATGTTGTGCATACGTCCCGAAAGGAACTGGGGCGTATATAGGAGTGAAGTGAGGGAGTCCGACAGTTTGAGATAGACTTCGACTTTGTCGGAGATGTTCCTTGCCACGGTGAATGACAGCCCGCAGCCGAAGCGCGGGTCGGTCTCGTATTCGTACTGGCGGTCAAGATAGCCGTCGAAGCTGCGCAGGCGGCTGGAACTGCCGGGGGCATAGGAGCCGTCGGCTTTTTTGACGCCACTGCCTGTCTGGAATGCGGCCGAAATGCCGGCGATGTATGACATGGGGCCGGCGGTGAATACTTTTTCTGCAAAGATATCTCCGCGGATGCGCCTGTAGGAATGATCCCTGTAGAAGGGGTAGATTGTGGTTTTTTGCTTGCGTGAGAAGTAAGACGCCTTGGCGCCCAGCGTAAAAGACGGCCTTGGACCGCCCACGCCCAGATACCAGCGGTAGTCGAGGCTGGCGGCGATGTCGCTGCGCTCCAGGATGTCGTTCTGGCCGGTGTATTCCACAACGGTATTGCCGCCAGCTGGCGTGTTGTATCTGTAGCGGTTCTCCTTGTTGCCGAGTTTGGAATAGGTGGCCTCGGCCGCTATGCGGTGCAGGCTCCGGCCCTTTCCGAGCAGCAGCGAACCCTTGTAAGAGGCGTCCCAGCCCGAAAACTCGAAATATACCGGAGTGGAGGTGGACTTTTTGCCATAGTAACCGTCCCGCTTGCTATAGCTGAATTCGTTTGAGAATACACCGAACAGTATGGCCTGCAGGGATGCTCCCAGATAACGGTTGTCCATGGGGCGGAAGGTGGAGGTGGAGATGATGTTATAGTCTCCGTTGAGCTCTTCCATGGTGCCCCAGAAGCCGCCGCGGTCGGTATATACGCTGTATTGGCGGTCGGTTGTGCCGTAGATGCCGCCGCGCAGCTGCTCCTGCAGGTCGCGGTATTGCACGCTCAGTCCCAGCAGTAAGGCCCGTGAGGGATGCCATGCCAGACCGAGATTGAGGTCGATGTCCATCAGGATGTTGGAAAAGCGCGGGTCCTTGACCTTGGTGTGGTCGCCTGCGCCATAATCGACATTGAATCCCAAGGCCCAGTCAGAGCCCAGGTTGAGGGCAAGTCCTCCGCAAAGGTCGTACAGTTCGCGTTTCTTGACGCCGACCGTGGTCTCGTCGGTCTCCAGAAAGTTGACCGGATGCAATTCGGGGTGCATCAGCACCTGGCCTCCCATGTCCTGGCCTTCGAAATGCGACCAGGACAGGCGGCCGTGGAAAACCATGAGCTCCGACACCCTGTAATATGACTCTGTACGGCCCCCGAAAGTGAAGTCGTCGGGAGACTGCTCCAGAGAGATTAGTCCGCCGTGGCCCTTTGAGGCAAAAGCTTCTGCATAAGAGGCTTTGCCGCTCCAGAAGCCGATGGCGGCCGGGTTGGAAACCATGAGTACGGGAGTCGTCTCCTGCACGAAGCCGAAATCCCGTACGCCCCTGTTCTGGGCCTGCACGCTCAGGGTGCAGGCCAGGGCCAGAGTGCATATTACAGTGTTGCGGAGTTTCATAAAACTTGATTATTTCTTGATGGAGGCAACCCTTCTCTGGTGGAAGTCCTTGCCGCTGTCGTTGGTATCGGAATAGATGATGTGCGCACCGGCGGCTATGGATGCCTCTGCATCTATGCCGCTGGGGTCGGTTGAGCCGTTGACTTCGCTTTCTGTGCCACCCGCATAGTCATAGACCAGCTTGCCGGCGTTCTCTTCCAGAGCTTCGGTGGCCTCTTTGTCAACATTGCGGTATGCGGTGTGACCTTGATTGTTGGTTATGGCTACGTATCCGGTATTTATGTCGGCAGAGAAGCGGTAGTAGCATTTTTCCATATTTGCAGCAGACCACACCTCAACGGCATCAACCACGTTGGCTCTGGGGAATTTTACAACGTTATTTGCTGCACCATTGCCCAAAGTATGATCGTATTCGTCTGCATTTTCACACAAAGCCTTAGCTTGGGCGGAATCCATCTTACCGATATAGAAAGCAGGGCTGTTGTTGCTCAATGCCCAGGCTGTACCCATGACGAAAGCGGCACCGCTCATATAATGCTCGATTGGAATTGTTTCAGCAACGGTATATTTGGCCATAGTCCATTGTGGAATATCTGTGTTGCTCATCCAGTAATAAGAAGGATCGCTGAGGTCTACCGACTCTTCAACAGTCTGGGTGTGGTCAATTGCTCCGAATACTGCTATGACAATCTGTGAGTATGGGGGAATCTCTACAGGGTTTTTAAACCAGAGCATACCGCCAAAGGCGGGAGTCCAATCCTCGCTCTCAAAGAGGAATTTGCCGTCAACAATATATTTGTTGCCACCGCTTGCAAAACTGGTGTAAGGAGCCGAGAAACAGAATACAATGTCAGAAGCATCTGCAGGCAGGTCGGAGTTGTTGTAGAGGATGATGTAACCATCGTTGGAATACGTCTTGTTGGCCGCCTTATACTGGCAACCGGTGCTGTAGAGCTCTTTGATGATAATCTGCTGGCTGACAACCTTGTTGAGGTTGATCTGGAAAGAGGTTGAACCCTCTGCAACGCTGATGCTGGAGTTGGAGCCGTTGTAGGCGATGCGCTGCCCGTCCTCGGCAGTCTTGTAGGTGGCAGATGCGGCATAAGTGCCTGCAGGAACCTTGAAAGCCGCAGCACCGCCGGCATCGGTGGTGCCGTCGTAGGTGGCCATGCCGGATTCATCGGTAAGGGTCATGGGAATGCCCTCTATCGCCAGGTTGGAGCCTTCGCTTACCAGCTGTACGGCGATGTCGTAGAGAGTCACTACGGGTTCGGGACCGGGGCCGGGTTCAGGTCCGGGACCGGGTTCGGGATCGGGGGTTGGACGTTCGCAGCCGGCCACCATAAGGGAGAAGGCGGCGACTGCCAGCAGTAAGAATCTCTTTTTCATGATCTTTATAATTTAGTGGTTCAGTTGAATTTCAGACGAAGGGTAATGCCGTAGTAGAAACGGGGTATGTATGAGCTTACGGAACTGTAGTTGCCTGTTTTTGAAGAGTAAACCTGCCCCATGTTGTTGAAGAAGTTGTTTGCGTAGAAAGAAATCGAAGCCATGTCCCCGATCTCTTTGGTGACGCTGAAGTTGGCGCTGAAATAGGGCGAAATGTAATCCTTGAGGAAGGTATAGTTGTAGGTGGTGCCGGGCACTATGAGGTTGGTCAAGTCGGCATATTTCTGAGGGTCTTCTTCGCGGGTTTTGAGCAGGTCTTCCAGGAACGGGCGACGCGTGGGGTCGTCTATAGAAGCGTATGTGTCGGGGAAGAACACGGTATAGCACTCGCCATCGTAAATGGAGGCTTCGGGGATATAGGAGAGCACGTCGCTCTTGTCGGCGAGCACATAGCTGCGCTGACTGCCGTCCAGCCGCTCGCTGAGCGAGCGGGAGTAGGTAAGCAGGGCGCTCTCCAACTTGAGGGAGACAATCATCCTTACACTCGGAATGTTGGTGGTGATGGTAAGGTTGGTTTTCAAAGATTTGCTGACCTTGCCGTTGGACTGGGAGTGCTCGCCGTAGTAGTAGCCGATATACTTATACAGGGAGCCGTCGTACGAAGCCTTGTTGGTGGGGTAGTAGGGCGTCTCGTCTATGAAAAGGTTCTTGTACTGGTAGTAAGAGCCGTCCAGGCGTATGACGGTGTTGAGCGGCTGGATGCGGGCGAAGTCCACAATCCACTCCAGACCCATGCGGGTGATGGGGTTGATCTCGTTCTCTTCGGTGTAGCAGTTGATGAAGCGCTTGCGGGTGATGCCCTCGGCGGTGATGGGCGCGTGAGTACCCGTAACGTCGGACACGATTATGGCCCCGCTTGTCGGGTCCACGCTGTAGATTCTGTCGTTGGCGGCGATGGGCAAGCCTTGGACGGCGCTCACCTGGGTTTCCGTATAAGACATCGGCTCGTAGAAATCTTCAGTCGTGAAGATGTGCAGGGTCTTGTTATAGTAGCCGGCCAGGGAGATCCGGGTGCCGCCCAGATTGAGGTCCATGCCGACTTCGGCCTGATGGTTGCGCTGCCAGATGAGTGCGGGGTTATATTCTATTGTGCGGGGAACCACATAGTAGGCGCGGTTGACGTTGTTGTAGGCGTCTGCAGTAGATGTGAATACGTTGATGTCCAGATACGACGGAGTCGGGTAGAGCACCGAGAAAGACGGCTGCTTTACGGCCACGCCCCAACTGGCCCTGACGGAGAACTCCTTGAGAAATTCCTTATGGCGGGTAGCGGGGGTGAACATTGTATATTTGAGGTTAAAGCGCGGTGACAGGCTGGAAGTCAGGCCGTAAGCAGATTTCGGGATGTAGGTGTTGTCGGACCTCAGACCGGCTATCAGATTGAGCCGGGAGTCGCCGCCCAGGTGGAGCATGAAATTGTCTTCTAAATATGCCGCCATATTGTGCATGGCGGGAACCTTGCTGAAATCCCAGGTCCTGAAAGTGGGCGCCGAGGCGAGGTCTTCGGAATAAACCCCACGGCCGAAATTCTTGTCCATGGTCCAGTCGAGACCGGCCTTGACCTTGTTGTTGGCAATGGCGCCGTTGATGGCCCAGTTGGTCTTGACGCTCAACTTGGTGCTCAGCGGGCGGTCGTCCAGGCACATGGTGTTGTACCAGTGGCCGGGGGCTATCCTTACCGCATCGTTATTGGCGGTGGCGGAATAATCCTCTGCCAAGTAGTAGCCTTCTGCGAGCGCATGCAGGGAGGTGCTGCTCACGGCAGCCGAATAAGGGCTGTTCTCCCGCTGCAACTTGTCGGAATACACGGCCGAAGCCTTTATTTCCAGATTGGTGATCCACGGCTTGGAGAGCAGCCAGTTGGCTTCGAAATTGCCGCGCAGGCTGTTGTCGCGGTTCTTGATGAAACTCTCGGCGTGCTTGTCCGGGTCGGCTTCGTTGTCCAGTCCGCCGAGGTTGCCTGTGACCCCGGCCGAGATGCGCAGCGGGTAACGGGCGTGGCGGCCAGAGGCCAATACGTTGCTATAGGTGAGCGACAGCTGCTTGCGGTCGTAGGATGTATAGGGCGACATGGGCTCCGATACGGAGCGGGTGTATTCCAGGCTGCCGTTTATCACGCCGCGCGAAGAGCCGTCCTTATGATGGCCCAGCGCAAAGCCCTTGCTGGCAGATAGCTGCTTGGTCTTGGGGCTGGAACTCATGGTGACAGTGAGCGGGGTGCGGCCCTTGCGGGTGTTGATTTTCACCACTCCGGAAGACATGTCGCCGTATTCCACGCTCGGGACGCCGGTGATGACCTCCACCGACTCTATGTTGGAAGAGGCGATGTTGTTGGTGTTGGTTCCCTTGAAAGTATTGGATCCAGAGACGATATTGGTAAATGAGGCGTTGTTGCTGAGCCGCACGCCGTCAACTTCTACCGCAGTGGTAAAGGAAGGGTTGCCGCCCTCGGCACTTCCGCCGCGGATGTTGAACTGCTTCTCTGCGGTCAGGGTGGGGTCCTGGGTGGCGCCGCCCGGCAGCAGCGCAGAAATATCGGAGACGTTCATGACCTGCACGTGGTCCAGCGCGGTCTTGTCTATGGTGCGGGCGGTGGTGGCGCTGTTGGCGTCTTCCTGCGCAGTTACCACCGCACTCTCAAGGGCGAGGTTGTCCAGGTCCAGCTTGATGCTCAAATCTTTGATGTCTTTTGAAATCTGAACCTCCCTGCTCCAGGGGACATAGCCCAGGCAGGACACGTTGAGGATGGTTTTGGCGGCCGGTACGCCGCTGATGGAGAACCTTCCGGCAGAATCTGCCACGGCCCAGAGCTCCGAACCTTCCAGCACTATGGTTGCAAATTCGACAGGGCGGCCGCTCGCTTTCTCGCTGATTGTGCCTGAAATGGTGTATTTTTGTGCAAAACTGTTCGCCGAAAAGACACAAAAAAGAAAAATTGTAACTAAGGCAACTCGCTTTTTCATAGCAGGATAACTTGGTTCTCTGCAAAGGTAAGCACAATATTATTATTTTATATACCAATTATTGGCTATTTTTGTGAAGATCTAACTATCGATATTATGAAGCAGAAACAGTCCAACTGGCCCAAGCACCTGCTACAGTGGGGTTCGCTGGCCGCAATCGTATTCTTTGTCTCCGGCCTGGCCGCCAAAATCTTCCCGGCGCTGGGTGCCTCCGATCCCGAAAAGTACTGTCCCTTTGGAGGTTTGCAGGCTCTGACCACCTTCTTCCAGCGCGGCTCGCTGCCCTGCTCGATGAGTTCCGTGCAGATCATGATGGGCATCGCCCTGGCAGTGGCGGTGATTCTGTTCAGTAAGCTGTTCTGCGCCTACCTTTGCCCGATAGGGACGGTGGAGGATTTGCTGATAAAGGCGCGCAAGGGGCTTAAAATCAAGCCTGTAAAGGTGGGTAAAGTGGCCGACAAGATCCTGCGCATAGTCAAATACGCCCTCCTTTTCTGGATTGTGTATATGACCGTGACTTCCAGCGAGCTTTTCTGCAAAAAACTGGATCCCTATTATGCGGTAGCGACCGGCTTCAAGGGCGAGATAGTCCTCTGGATGTCGCTCGTTTCCGTGGGCATCGTGGTGCTGCTCGGGCTGCTGATCGACCGCTTCTGGTGCAAATATATCTGCCCGCTGGGCGCAATCTCCAATACTCTCAAATTCTGGCTGGCGCTTGTGGCGCTGGCGCTGCTATGGTGGGTTGCGTCGCTGCTCGGTCTGAATTTCAGCTGGGTATGGCTGCTGGGATGCTTCTGCGTGGCCGGCTATCTGCTGGAAGTCTTCCACTCCAAGCCCAAACTGCAGGCGCTGCGCATTGTAAAAGACGACGAAGCCTGCACCAAGTGCGGCCTTTGCAACAAAAAATGCCCTTATACCATAGATGTGGCCGCAGCCAAAGGCGCTGTGAACAGCGTGGACTGCACCCTCTGCGGCGAGTGTACCGCAGCGTGCCCGCTCAAGGCCATCCGTGTTGGCGCATGTCCTTCCAAGGCCAAGGCCGAGGACGCCGCTAAGAAGTCCTGGCTGCGTTTTCTGCCCGCAATACTCACAGTGCTGCTCTTTGTCGCAGCGCTGTTTGCCGGCAAGACCTTCGAACTCCCCACTATTGATGAGAAATGGGGCATTGAAGATGGCATGAAGCTCGAAACCGTGAAGATAAGCGGCCTGAAGAGCGTCAAGTGTTTCGGCAGCTCCATGGCATTCAAGGCCAGGATGGAGAAGGTCGCCGGCGTGCACGCCGTGAAGACCTTTGTCGGCAGCCATACCGTAGAAGTGGGCTACGACCCCAAGGTGACCAACGCCGAGACTATAGAGAAGCAGATTTTCGTTCCGTCCAAGTTCAAGATAGCTTCTCCCGACCCCGAAAAGACTCCGCTGCTGAAGATCGTCACCCTCAGGCTGGAGAAGATGTACGATAAGATGGACCTCAACTATTTCGGCCTGCAGTTCCGCGACGAAGACCGCCCTGTCTATGGCGTCGAGAGCGAATATGACTGCCCGGTGGTGGTGCGCGTGTTCATGGACCCCGAAGCCGAGGCGGACGAGGCCTGGTTCAAAGAGATTGCAAACCGCAAGAAACTGGTCATGAAAGCCCACGATAAAGTCACCGAGATACCGATGGGTCTCGAATATGTACGCATGGAAAAGGCAGTGGATACGATCTCCACCGCCGATTTCCTGCACAGGATGTTCAACCCGTTCAAGGCGGAATACAATGGCAAATATCCCAGCGGGGACACTACTGTGGTGCGCAAGCGTGTGGAGGTTTACAACGGTCAGCCTCAGTACGTTCTCGAATTCGAAGACGAGCGTTTCGAGAAGCCGCTCATCACCCGTTCGCTACCATATCTGAGCAACCATCTGTCCAGGGAAGAGGGCGTGATAGGGACCTATACGGTTCTCAATCAGAATCTCAAGCCGGCGCTGCGCGTCCGCTTTGCAGCCCCCGCCACCGCCGAACGTATCTGGGAGCTCATGACCATGGACAAGTGGACCATTACCTACAAGGACGGTGAAGAAAAAGAAGAGGATGCCCGGATCAACTTCGAGACTCCCGGTGTCGTATATCCTTACGCAGAACTTGAATAGTCTATGAAGAGAATACTTGCCATAGCGGCTGTGGCCCTGATATGCCTGGGCGCCCGC
>CACXHG010000020.1 GCA_902767355.1 uncultured Bacteroidia bacterium | reverse complement strand
ACACCGCGGGGTAGAGCAGCTGGTAGCTCGTCGGGCTCATAACCCGGAGGTCGGAGGTTCGAATCCTTCCCCCGCTACAAAAATGAACAGACAGGCCTTTAGGTCTGTCTGTTCATTTTTACAGAGCGGGGAAGGATCAAAAGAACCGTAGGTTCGACCCGACGCAGCAGCCGAGTGCAATGGAAGCTTGCTTGCATTGCCGAGGCGCCAGGAGGGAAAGCGGCTGATAAGCCGCTTAATCCTTCCCCACCATTCCCCCGCCGCCTATCCCCATAAAAAAAACAAGGACCCGTTCGGGCCCTTGCTTTTTTATGTATGGATCAGAATTAGTTCTGATCTTCTTCTGTAATCTTAGGGTTGGTCTCCATCTCGGAGTCAGGCAACTGATAGAGGAAGTTTTCGTCCTCCTGGTCCCAATACCCGTCTGCACCGGGATAGTGGTTGTTGACGCCGGGGGTGAACAAACGCTCTTCGTCCTTCTGTGAGGGTGCACCCCAGGTTTCAGCTGTGCGGTCCACGGGTATATTCAGACGGCGGTTGTCCAGGAACTCCATACCTTCACCCCAGAACTCGACTCTCTTCTGGAAGATAATCTCTTCGATGAGGGAAGCCTTGTCGGTGGCAGGGCATTCATAACCGGGCTGCCTTGTCTGCATAAATGCTGTGAGCAATTCAGCGGAATCATCCAAGTTACCCTCGTGAGCAAGGCATTCAATATACATAAAGTAAGCTTCCTCGCTGCGCAGGTAGATATAGTCGCCAAGCTCCCAACCGGAACCGTCCCAGCTAGGGTATCCGTCTTCATCCACTTTGATGGTAGCAAATACTTTAGACCGGCCAGCGCCGATGAACTTGATGGACTGGTACAGGACAGAGGCCAGGCCTAAGTATTCGTTGCGCAAATCCAGGAACCACTCCCTGCGGATATCGTTGTCGGCAATTGCATCCACAAACGGACCAAAACCGGCACGCCATACACCAATACCGGCATAACCATCGCCAAAGTAGTCCATCATAGAGAACCAAGAACGATAGATGCCGGTGTTGTCGGCTGTGATGTCGCAACCGAAGACAACGTCGGGCAGGCTGATAGAATTGAAACCCTGCAGGAGCTGGTCGCCGGAGAGAACGCCGTACTCGTCCATTATGACAGATGCATATTTCTTGGCATTTTTCCAGTCGTGCTTGATCATATAAGCGCGGGCCAGGTAGTTGGCCACAACGCAACCGTCAAAGTCGGTTGCGAAAGGAGTGTGCACACAGCCAAGTTCTTCGAACAGTGCGAACGAAGCTTCAAGGTCGCCAATGAGCTGGGTAAAGATAGCATCTACAGTTGCACGGGGCTGGTCTTCTTCGCCTGTCTTTTCGGTTACAAGGGGGCACAACAGATCATTGGAGAAATCGTAGTGGTCGCCCTTGCCCCATTTGGTTCCGTCGGCACCGACGTAATATGAGTGCTGGAACAGGTAGGACAGCTGCAGATAGGAATAACCGCGGATACCGAGGGCCACTGCGCGATACTGCAGCAGTGTGGGATCTTCTGTGTCGGCCGGGATGTCGCGCAGAATCACGTTTGCATCGGCGATGTGCTTGTAATATTCCTGCCAGCGGATTTCTGCGGGAGCGTAGTTGTGCTGCCAGTAGTCGAGCAGATAGTGGTAGATGCTCATTCCATAGCGGCCTGTCATCACCATATCGTTGCCCATAAGGGATGTAAGGTAGTTGAAGCCCATCTGGCCAAAGTAGTTGTGGCTCTGACCGACGCCTTCCCAATCCTGAATGTCATTGTAAATGGCCTGGACCTGAGCTGCGTATTTGTCAGGATCCTGCTCTATGACTTCGTCGAGTCGTTCCTTTGTTATCTTTCCGGTAGGCTGAGTCTCCTTGAGGCAAGAAGACAGGGGGAACACCATTGCTGCGACGAACAGTATAATTGCTAATCTATTTTTCATAATATAATCTCCTTATAGAATTAGAACGTAACATTGATACCGCCGGAGACAGTGCGCATCGGGGCGTAACCGCCGAAGCTGCCGGTAGCGCCGGTGAAGGATACTCTGGGGTCAAAGCCCTGTCTTGCAGAGAAGAGTGCTACGTTGTCGGCCATTACATAGACGCGAAGGCCGTTGACGTAGAACTTGCGGGTAAAGCTCTTGGGAAGAGTGTAACCCAGGGTGATGTTACGGATGCTGAAGAAGGATGAACTGATGAGGTGTGCATCAGATGTCTGGCTGTAGGAGTTGGAAGTATTGTTGGCATTCCAGATGGGGTAATCGCCCTTGCCGGTCACAGGGTCAAAGGTGTTCCACATATCCTTGTTGTGGCCTACATAGTAGCTGACGCTCATACCGTCGAGATACTCGCTGTCAAATGCATAACCGCCGAGACGATATGCGGTCTGTATGCTCAGGTCGATGCCCTTCCAGTACAACTGGGTGTTGATACCGCCGTCCAGATCGGGCAGGGCGGTCTTGCCAAGATAATACTTGGTCGCATTGTTGTATTTGGTAGTCTTTTCCTGGGTGATATTGCCGGCTTCGTCTTTGACGTCCATATACCACTGAGCGGCACCATCCTCGTCCATGCCTGCATACTTGTAGGTGAAATACTCGTAGCGATTGCGGCCTTCCATCAGCTTGTAAACGCCGCTGGTGATGCCGTCCTTGCGGTTCTCTTCGGGCAGACGTATAAGTTTGTTGTTGTAGTGTGCACCTACCAGGCCGAGGGTCCAGCGGAAGTCTCTCTGTTTGATTATGTCAAAGTTGAGGCCGACTTCGACGCCGCTGTTGCGCATTGCACCAAGGTTCTCCCACTTGTAGGGACGGGCTCCGGTAGAGTAGGCCAGAGGGCGCTTGAAGAGCATATCGTCGGTGTTGCGGATAAAGTAGTCGAAGCTACCGCGGATGCGACCCAGGAATGCAAAGTCCAGACCTGCGTCGAAGGTGCTCTGCTTCTCCCAGGTCAGGTCGGGATTACCATAATAGTAGAGGCCGGCGGAGAGGTCGCTGCCGTTCCAGCCGATAGCATACTGGTCGGTGAAAGGATAATAGCTGTCCACCTCCTGGTTACCCTGGGTACCATAGGATGCACGCAGTTTCAAATCGTCCAGCCAGGTCTTGGTGCCGAGCATAAACGGCTCTGCGGAAATACGCCAGGCTGCACCTACGCTCCAGAAGTTGCCCCACTGTTTGAGGAAGCGTGAGGTACCATCGCGGCGGAAGGCTGCGGACAGGTAGTAGCGGGATGCGTAGTTGTAGTCGATCATACCGAAGAAACCTTCGATATTGAGGGCGTCTTCGCCGCTGTCGCTGTACTGCTGTGCACCACCGTTTGCCAGCTCGGGGTTCACGGGGTCGAAGAAGTTGGTCTTCTGGGCCTCCAGATAGCGATATTTGTACTGATAATACTCGTGGCCTATCTTGGCAGAGAAGTTGTGGTAATCGCCAAAGATGTTTTCATAGGCCAGAGTCTCCTGAAGGTTGGATGTGGCAGAGGTGGTGGAAGCGTGTGTGCCGCGGCCGCCGAAGGATGCACCGTCGCCGATGGTGGGGGTGTAGTAGGTTACACTATTGCCGTTGCGGATGTCATAGCTGTAGTTTACCATTGCGGTAAAGTGCTTGAGGAACTTGGCTTCGACATAAGCGTTGGTGGTCAGGTTGTGACGCTCGTTGCGGCGTATATCTTCATAGAGGTTGCAGATAACGTTCTGGTTGGTAGCGGTAGGACGCTTGCTTGTGCCTACGGTCTGACCTGTACCGGCATCCCATACGGGCTTGCCGTTCTCGTCCAAAATCACGTTACCCTCTGCGTCATAGGCGTGTACGGGGAAAATCGGGGCCCAGCTGCGGGCAACGCCGAACGGGTTGGATGCAGCTGTGGTGCTCTCCTGCATACCGTTTCTGCGGGTCTTGGAGTAACCCAGGTTCATGCCGGCGCGCAGCCAACTGGTAATCTTGGCGTTGACGTTCGCGCGAGTAGAGAGACGGTTGAAGTTGGACCCGACGATATAGGACTGGTTGTCGAGATAGCCGATAGACATATAGTAGTCCATCTTGTCGTTGCTGCCGGAAGCTGCTACGTTATATTCCTGACGGGTAGATGTCTGGAACATATTGTCGGCGAATGTGTCGTTGTAGCGGACCTTTGCATTGGGGTTGAGATTGCCGTCAGTGTCAACCAGCGGCTCGCCATCGGGTACGATGAAAGAATTGTAATTGCCCAATTGGCCAAGCAGGCTTGCGGATGCATTTGCAGCCGCAGTTTCAGCGTCGGCGCCACGAGCCATATTAGTGTTGCGGATACCGTACCATGTCAGGCGGTAGAACTCGCCGGGATCGGTTACCATATTGTAATCCTTGTATGCGCGGCTCAGCACACCGTAGCTGGCATTGAACTGGATGTTGGAAGTGGTCTTGGCACCGCTTTTGGTGGTGACCATAATCACACCGCCGGCTGCGCGGGAACCGTACAGGGAGTTGGACACGGCGTCCTTGGATACGGTGATGGACTCGATATCCTGAGGGTTGATGTTGGAAATGCTGCCATTGTAAGGCACCCCGTCAACAACCACGAGGGCGGCATTGCTGGCGCTCAGGGAGCCGATACCACGCACATAGATGCTGGCGTCGTCGCCAGGCTGACCGGTAGTGGTGATGACCTGCAAGCCGGAAACCACACCTTCGAGGGCACTGGTCACGGAAGGTGCCTGGCTGTTCTGGAGCACTTCGCTCTTTACGCTGGTCACGCTACCGACGATGTCCTGTTTGCGCTTTGTGCCGAATGCGACCACGACAGCGTCTTCCAGCGACTGGGAGTCGGGCTGCAGGGCGACGTCAAGCACTTTCTGGCCGGCGATGGCAATCTCTGCGCCACGGTAGCCGATAGATGAAAACACGAGTGTACCCTCTGCAGGGGCGGTGATGCTGTAAACACCATACTCGTCAGAAATTGTACCGAGATTTGTGCCCTTAACCTGAACGGCGGCGAAGGGAACACTTTCTCCGGTCGAAGCGTTGGTAATAGCACCTCTTACAGTAACGTTCTGTGCATAGACAGCAACGCCGAGAAGTAAAAATACCACGCTGAAGAAGAGTTTTGCTTTTTTCATAAGCAGTACTTTTAGTTAAACATATTAGGATTTGGTTGTGTGTTCAAAAACTAGCGGTCTGATTTTGAAAAACTTCATGCAAAGGTCGGTATTATTTTTTAGAAATCCAAACCTGGGCTGCGTCAACTGCTTGATTACAAGCGCATATAAGTCTCGCCTGCGTGAAATACATTTAAGCATTTTTGGAAAAACGGCTTTCGAATTTAAAGAAAAACAGGCGAAATGCGTAATAATTTGAAGTATCTGCGGAGCTCAGATTTTTTGGCTGCACCATCGCGCAATCCTGAATATTTAAATAGGAGTGTCCCGGAAGGCTTTGATGTTTTCTATCTCGGCGTAGGCCCCCAGAATTTTCCGGGCTATGGGCAGCAGGGCCTTGCCTTTGTCGGTCAGGATGACGCTGCGGCCGTAGCGCACGAACAGGGCGGCGCCGATTTCGGTCTCCAGGGCGGCGATGTGCTTGGTCACCGCCGGTTGGCTGATGCCCAGCCGCTGGGCGGTCTGGGTAAAATTCAGGCAGTCGGCCAGAGTGTTGAATACCAATAATCGTTTGTCTGTCATACTTCAGACAAAGGTATAAATAAAGTTGCAGTTTCGCTAAAAAGTCTTATCTTTGCAGCCCTTATTGACACACTATTAACAATTAACACAATGCTTAAACAGTACGAAACCGTTTTCATTGCAACTCCCATTTTGTCTGAAAGCCAGATGAAGGAAGCGGCTGCTAAGTACGCAAGCCTCATCACCGACAATGGTGGAGAGATTGTGTATGAAGAAGATTGGGGTCTCAAGAAACTTGCTTACCCCATCGACAAGAAGACCACCGGGTTCTATCACCTTATCGAATTCAAGGCCGAGCCCGAATTTATCGCAACATTCGAGACTCAGTTCAAACGCGATGAGCGCATCATCCGTTTCCAGACTGTTTCTATGGACAAGCACGCAGTGGCTTATGCAGAGCGCCGTCGCTCCAAGAAAGCTCAGGGTGCAGAAAGCTCAAAGGAGGAATAAACTATGGCACAGCAGAACAACATCAGGTATCTCAACCCCCCGACAGTTGATGTCAAGAGAAAGAAATACTGCCGTTTCAAAAAGGCCGGTATCAAATACGTGGATTATAAGGATCCCGAGTTTCTGAAGAAGTTCCTCAACGAGCAGGGCAAGATTCTTCCCCGCCGCATCACCGGTACTTCCCTGAAGTTCCAGCGCAAGGTGGCCCAGGCCGTTAAGCGTGCCCGTCATCTGGCTCTTCTGCCCTATGTAACTGACTTAATGAAATAAGGAGGCTGGCTATATGGAAATCATTCTTAAACAGGACATAAAGAACGTCGGTTACAAAGACGACGTGGTTAAGGTTAAGGACGGCTACGCAGCCAACTATCTTATCCCTCAGGGTATGGCCATTATGGCAACCCCTACTGCCAAGAAAATCCACGCTGAGAATCTCCGTCAGCGCGCACACAAAGAGGCCAAGGTTCGCAGCGATGCTGAGGCTCTGGCAGCTAAGCTGGCAAAGGCAGCCGTAAAGGTTCCCGCCAAGGTCAGCAGCAAGGGCAAGGTGTTCGGCTCTGTCGGCAACATCCAGCTTGCTGAGGCTCTCGCAGCCATGGGCATCGAGGTTGACCGCAAGAACATCGAGATCGTAGGCGCCGACGCTATCAAGGCTATCGGTACTTATGAGGCAGTTGTGAAGTGCTACAAAGACATCAAGGCTACTGTAAACTTCGAGGTTGTTCCTTCTGAGGACAGCGAGCCCCAGGAAGTTGAGGCCAAAGAGGCCGAAGCTCCCGCAACGGAGGCTCCCGCAGAGGTTGCTGCCGAGTAAGTTGTCATCCCGAGCGCAGTCTCTGGTGTCATCCCGAGCGCAGTCGAGGGATCTGAATAACAAGGGCATCCATACGGGTGCCCTGTTGTTTTAAAAAAGTCGCTTATGGTAAACCGCCTGGACGGACATTATGGCTACAGAAGGCTTATAGCCGCGTCGCTGCCGCTGATAGTGATGAACATCGTTATCAGCATCTACAGCATCGTGGACGGGCTGTT
>CACXHG010000019.1 GCA_902767355.1 uncultured Bacteroidia bacterium | reverse complement strand
TGCCGCCGTGGTGTCAGGCGCCGGGGGAATCTGGAAACTTGGTATGGGAGAGCCGCAGTGGAAAAACCCGCCCTGCCCGCACTTTTTTGTACACGGCGAGGCGGATAACGTGGTTCCGCCGGCCGTGCAGCTGCTGCCGGACAGCAATTTCTCCTGTTACGGGCCCAAGGCCATTACGGCTGTTTTCAAAGCGAAAGGCTATCCCTATGAGAGCCTTCTGTTCGAGGGTGGCGACCATCTGCTGGCGGCGCTCACTATATTCAATCTGGGCTCGGCTGGCTATACGGTTGATTATATGGAGCATATCTTCAATTTTCTGGACAGGGCCGTTGTAAGAGGCGAGCGCTACCGGGACGATTATTACGAGAAGGACTATGATGTGCCCCGCTGCCAGGCTGCTGTCCGCGAGCCGGAAACAGGCCTACAACAGCTCTCGCCCTACTATCTGCTTCCGCAGTTCGGGAAGGGGGATCTGATGGAGGAAACCTATACCTATGCTGTCAAAGACGGGCAGCAGCTGGTGCTGGATGTGTATTGGGATCCGTCTTTTGCCGGTCCGCGCCCGGTGTTTTTCTATCAGACAGGCGGCGGGTGGGAGAGTGCCAACCGTCGTGACTGCCTCAGTTTTCTGCGATTCATCGCTTCGCAGGGCTATGTGGCCGTTTCTATGGATTACCGCCTGGAATATGCCAAGGCGCGCAAAAGCGGCCAGGTGAAAGACGAGACTATAGGCTATCCGCTCGGCCAGCGCGGCTTTGAGGATAAGAAGATGGCAAAACTTATGATCAAGTGCATAAATACCGGGGTGGAAGACCTGATGGATGCCACGACTTTTGTGGTCAAGAATGCTTCGCTTTGGAATGCAGACCCTTCAAAGATTATTCTATGCGGCGGCAGTGCCGGCGCTATAGATGCCTTGACGGCCGAATACCGCATAGTCAACCGTCATTCCCAGGCCCGCCGGCATCTGCCCAAGGGCTTCCAATATGCCGGATTGATATCCCTCGCCGGTGCCATCTGGCACCCCCTGAATGAGCCTCTGGTGTGGAAATCAATGCCGTGCCCGATGATGATCGTGCACGGCAATTCCGATGGATTGGTGCCTTATATCGACGACCATTACCTGCAGAGTGGCTACGCGTTTACCGGCGATATGGCGCTCGTGGAATCGCTGGAAAAGATGAAGGTTCCCTATATGGCCCTCACCATAGATGGTGGGGATCACCGTTATTCTTTCTATCCTCTGGAGAATATGCAGTCGCTGCTCGCAGCCTTCATAAGCCGTTTCGCGATAAACCGCGAACAGGCGGCGGCAAGAGCGACAGAAAAGCCGATCCCTTAGGAGACCGGCTTTTATTGTCTTATGGAGCAGCGTATTATTTGAACCACTGAGTCAGGTGGTCCTTGGCATAGAGGAAGTAAACCAGCAGACCTATCCAGCTGGTAGCCAGCACCAGTATGCAGCTTATGATTTTGCCTACAAGTGAAATGGGTTTCTTGAGGATGTCGATGACAGCAATGACTGAGAGCACGACACCGATGATGTAAACGAGACTAGCCATGTTTGTTTTGTTTTAAATTGTTAAAAATATTAGCGATTCTGTTGTAATTTTTATCTTTTTTCAGTAGATTTGTATAATAGACACAAATCTAACTATAAAGATAATGAAAAAATTATTAATTACCACTTTAATTATCCTGACAGCGTTCAGCGCTTATGCTCAGGAAGAGAAAGAGATGAAAAAAGGCTGGAGCTTTGGTGTGCTCCCTACCGCCACCTTATCCGCAGACAACGGTTTTCAGGCAGGTGCATTCGGTGATGTTTATTATTACGGGGACGGCAAGACATATCCCGATCCCCTCCACAAAATCAGCTGGGAAGGCTCTTATTTTACAAAGAGCCATCGTATGCGTCTGTATCTGGGATATGATTCCAAATATCTGATTCCCGGGATGCGTGTCAATGCATCTGTAACTTATATGAACGACCCTCTGTACAGTTTCTGGGGTTTCAACGGTCCGGCTGCTTGGGATTCCGGTGTCAGCGAGAGTTTTACAAGTGTCAATTATGCGCTATGGGGCAACCGTAACCTCACGCCCAACATCAATTACTATGGTATGAGCCGTCAGATGCTCAGGCTTCTTGCAAACTTCCAGGGGCGCATCACAGACAATCTCAACTGGGCTGCCGGTGTCAACTTCTGGAACTGGAAGCTTGGCGACATGAAAGACAACAGCGATGTCAAGTACGACAACGACATTACCCTTTATAAGTATTATCAGACCATCGGAGCTATCAAGGCAGACGAGGCTAATGGCGGTACTGCACTGGAGTTCAATGCCGGCTTTGTATATGACACCCGCGACATAGAGGCCGCGCCCAACCACGGTATCTGGGCCGAGGCTTACCTGAACGGTAATGTCCTTAATCATAAATATCTGAAGGCTTGTGCATATTTCCGTCACTACATTGACATTCCCATCCACATTCCCGCAGGTGACCCCGTGTTTGCATATCGTCTGGCCTGGCAGCAGACCATCGCCGGCGAAACGCCGATCTATATGATTCAGAACAACCCCCTGCTCGTGCAGCGCAATATGATTTCCGAAGGCTTCGGCTCATCCAATACAATCCGCGGTCTTCGTGAAAACAGGATCCTTGCAGAGGGTATGGCGTGGATGAATGCAGAGCTGCGCGTTAAGCTCGTCAGCTTCAAACTCTTCAACCAGTACTTCTATCTGGCAACCAATCCGTTCTTCGATGCCGGCATCATCACCAAGCCGTATCGCAGCGATATCCTCACGACTGCCCTGAGCGATCCCAGACTGGCAACGATCGCGGGATACGACGGACCTACCCAGATTTATGACCCTTCCAAGGTTAAAGATCTGGTCTATAGTGCAGGTCTTGGCCTCAAGATAGCGATGAACCAGAACTTCATCGTCTCGGTTGATTTTGCCAAATGTTTCACTCCCGGTCTCGACGCCGGTCTCTGGCTCGGCATCGGTATCAACTATCAGTTCTAAAGCGATATGAAGAGATTTTTTCAGATAGCGGCCATCGTGGCTGTGGCGCTTTGCCTCCAGAGCTGTATGGCCGGCAAGTTCATGAGCAAGTTCGCTCTCGAACCGGAACAGCACGGTGTGGCCGACATAGAGCGTACCCGTCATAAAGCCGACTCCCTGCTCCCCGGCAGTACTAAGTGGTACGACGATCTTAAGGCCGAGGGCACGCTCCGCGATACTTTCATCACCGGTTTCCGCGATTTCAAGATTCACGCCTGCTACGTGCCCGCCAAGGATCCTGCAAAGGCCAAGGGTACCGCCATCGTGGTTCACGGCTATACCGACAACCACCTGGTATTCCTGTATCTGGTGCGTATGTACCGCGACGATTTCAACTACAACGTGCTTTTCCCGGACCTGCAGTATTTCGGCTACTCCGAGGGTGACCATGCCCAGATGGGCTGGTTCGACCGCCTGGACGTGGAGAAATGGATAGAGGTGGCCCACAATATCTTTAATGACGACTTCATGGTGCTGCACGGCGTGTCCATGGGTGCCGCAACCGTCATGATGGCCGGCGGCGATCCGCTGCCCGAGTATGTGCGCTGCATAGTGGAAGACTGCGGCTACTCTTCTGTAGTGATGCAGTTCAACGACAACCGCAAGCAGAGCTTCAGGTTTATCCCGCCGGATGTGCTGCAGAGCGCATCCCTGGTCACCAAGCGCAAGCACGGCTGGAGCTTCTGGGAGGCTTCTGCTGCCAAGCAGTTGGAGAAATGCACCATCCCGGTTTTCTTCATCCACGGCGATGCCGACGACTTTGTGCCCATCGACCATCTGTGGCGCAACTTTGCCGCCAAGAAGCATGGCTACAAAGAGTATTGGGTGGCTCCCGGCGCGGTTCACGCCAACTCTTTCCAGAAATATCCAGAAGAGTACAAGGCCCGCGTAGAGGATTTCCTGAACAGGGTTCACGGCTTGATGAAGAAATAATCACTTATGAAATCTAAATACATATTGGCTCTGGATCAGGGAACAAGCTCCTCCAGAGCCATTGTTTTCGACCACGAGGGCCGCATCTGTTCCACGGCCCAGCAGGAGTTCACCCAGTATTTTCCCCGTCCGGGCTGGGTGGAGCACGACCCTATGGAAATATGGTCCAGCGAGGCTGCCGTGATAGCGGAGGCTATCTCCAAGATCGGCATCAACGGTCTGGACATTGCCGCCATAGGCATCACCAACCAGCGCGAGACCACTATAGTGTGGGACGCCGAGACCGGTGCGCCCGTGCATCACGCCATAGTCTGGCAGGACCGCCGCACTTCCGAATTCTGCGATTCGCTCAAGGAGCGCGGCCTGACCGACATGATACGGCAGAAGACAGGCCTCATCATAGACGCCTATTTCTCCGGCACCAAGATCAAATGGATACTGGACAATGTCCCCGGGGCACGGGAGAGGGCCGAGGCCGGCAAGCTGCGCTTCGGCACGGTGGACAGCTGGCTGGTATGGCAGCTGACCCGCGGCGAGGTGCATGTGACCGACGTGTCCAACGCCAGCCGCACCATGCTCTTCAATATCAATACCTTGGAGTGGGATAAGGAGCTGCTCGAGTTGCTCGGTATTCCGGCTTCCATGATGCCTAAGGTCTGCTCTTCGAGCGAGGTTTACGGCCACACCAAGACCACCATTTTTGCACACGAGGTGCCCATCGCGGGCATCGCCGGCGACCAGCAGGCAGCCCTGTTCGGGCAGATGTGCACAGTGCCGGGTTCCGTGAAGAATACTTATGGCACCGGCTGCTTCCTGCTGATGAATACAGGAGAGAAACCCATCCTATCCAAGAACAACCTGCTCACGACGGTCGCCTGGAAAATAGGGGATAAGGTCAATTATGCCCTGGAAGGCTCCATCTTTGTGGGCGGCAGCGTGGTGCAGTGGCTGCGCGACGGCCTGGGCATCATCCGCTCATCTTCCGAGATCGAGGCCCTGGCAGCGTCTGTGCCCGACAACGGCGGCGT
>CACXHG010000018.1 GCA_902767355.1 uncultured Bacteroidia bacterium | reverse complement strand
CAGCCCGAGACTCAGGCGAAAGAAGCCCCGGATGCAGCCCGCAGCGAAGAAGCGCAGCCGCTCGACGACGGGACTTATTATGCGGTACAGATATTCGCCCTGTCAAAAGAGCTGGAGGCCGGCGCGCCGCAGTTCAAAGGAGAGAAAAACATCCACAGCTTCCGTGTCGGAAACGTATTTAAATATACGGCAGGGGTATTCAAAACGGAGCAGGAAGCGGCCAGGGAAGCGGCCAGGATGAAGGATACTTTTCCAGGATGTTTCGTGGTCAAAATAAACAATTTTGAAATCATAAAAAAATAAAATTTCTTTTCGAAAAGATAAACTGCGTGATATCAATATAATAAAATAATAAGTTTTTTACATCTGGCTCATTCTCAGGGCATTACAGGCATAAAAATTTTTCAAATTGTCTATCAGTCACTTACAAAATTCTTCAAAAAAGCAAGGATTTTTACATTTTTTATTTAGCATTTTTTGAACCAGTTTTGTTGTGGCAAGTAACCATAATGACTAAGCAAGAACACATAGCTGTTTGGGACGAGTGTCTGTCCATAATCAAGGACAACATTTCAGATGAAGGGTACAAGACCTGGTTCGCGCCCATCAGGGCAAAGAGCCTGGTCGGACGGACCCTTACCCTGGAAGTCCCGTCGCATTATGTTCGGGAGCACATCGAGGCTAATTACAGCGACCTGCTCCTGAAGGTTCTTACCCGTGTCATAGGCAACGGTTTCCGGCTCATCTACAGCGTTAGGGTTGTCGGCAACAGTTATGTCCGCACTCTCGAAAGCGGCCGGGAAACTCCCGAGAACCGCCCCGTGGCTCTCTCCGGAGACGCCCAGCGCTACAAAGGCAGCGCCTATGCCATTCCCGGCATCCAGAAAGTCAAGATAGATTCCCATCTGAATCCCAATTACGACTTTGATAATTTTGTGGTCGGAGACTGCAACCGCCTGGGTTACTCCGCAGGTCTGAGCATTGCCGCCAATCCCGGCAAGAACGCTTTCAACCCCCTGTTCATCTACGGCGGCCCCGGCTTGGGCAAGACCCATCTGGCGCAGGCCATCGGCATCGCCACCAAAGACAAATACCCCGACAAGGTGGTGCTCTACGTGAACGCCAACACCTTTGTCGCCCAGTATATGGACACAGTGGGCGTAAATCACAAGATCACAGATTTCTTGCGCATCTATCAGGCCGTGGATCTGCTCATAGTAGATGACGTGCACGAATTTGCAGAGAGAAAGGGCTCGCAGAATGCGTTCTTCCAGATTTTCAACTATCTGCACCAGTCGCAGAAGCAGCTCATACTCACCTCGGACAAGCCGCCGGTAGAGCTCTCCGGCCTGGAGCAGCGCCTGCTGTCCCGCTTCAAATGGGGTCTTTCGGTAGAGCTCACCATGCCGGACTATGCCACCAAGCTGGCCATACTCAAGTCCAAATGCCTGCGCGGCGGCGTAGAAGTTCCGGAAGAGATTCTGGAATACATCGCCCAGAATGTGCGCGGCAACATCCGCGAGCTCGAGGGCACCATCGTCACCCTCATCGCCCAGGCCACCTTCGCCAAGAAGGAGATCACCATGAGCCTGGCCCACGAACTCATCGAAAAGATTGTCCAGACCCCGCAGAACGAGATCACCGTGGCCAAGATATCCAATGCCGTGTGCGAGTATTTCAAGATTTCGCCCGAGCAGATCGCCAGCAAGAGCCGCAAGCGCGAGGTGGCGCAGGCCCGCCAGATTGCAATGTACCTGAGCCGCACGCTCACCAACACCTCGCTCTCCTACATCGGCAGCCAGATAGGCGGCCGCGACCACGCCACCGTCCTGCACTCGTTCAACACCGTGAACGACCTGATTGACACAGACCGCACCTTCAAGAAGTACATCACCGACTTGAAGCGCATCCTCTGCCAATAATAATTGTTAATATATATCGCTATGGAAGAAGGAAAAGTAATGCAATTTTTCCGGGAGATACTGCGTATTCCCCGCGAATCAGGGCACGAAGAGCACATTATTGAATATCTGATGGAGTTCGGCCGCTCGCGCGGTCTTGACACCAAGCGTGACAAGATCGGCAACGTGCTCATCACCAAACCTGCCGCCGAAGGCTGCGAGCACTACCCCACCGTCGTGCTCCAGAGCCACGAAGACATGGTGTGCGAGAAAAACGGCGACGTGCAGCACGATTTTGCCAAGGACCCCATCCAGGCCTATGTAAAGGACGGTTGGATGAGGGCGCGCGGCACTACCCTGGGCGCTGACGACGGCATAGGCATCGCTTCCGAACTGGCCATTCTGGACGACAAGGACCTCAAGCTAGGCAAAATAGAGTGTCTTTTCACCGTGTCGGAAGAGACCGGCCTGGACGGGGCCAACGCCATCAGCAAGGACTTTTTCACCGGCAAGATTCTCATCAACCTGGATTCGGAGGACTGGGGGCAGCTGTTCATAGGCTGCGCCGGCGGCATCGACACCACCGCCAATTTCAAATATGAGCCGGCGGCTATGCCCGAAGGCTACATCGCCACCAAGTTTGCGATTGCCGGCGGCGTGGGCGGCCACAGCGGCGACGATATCGACAAGGGCCGCGCCAATGCCATACGCGAGCTGGCACGCTTCCTCTATGAGACCCTGGACTACGACATAGAGCTCTGCTCTATAGACGGCGGCAACAAGCGCAACGCCATCGCCCGCGAGGCGTCGGCAGTGATTGCCTTCGATCCGCAATACGAAGACGAGATTATCGGCATCTACAACCGCCTGACCAAAGAGCAGCGTTCGGAGTATTCCATAACCGACCCCGGCCTGACATTCACCGCCGAGCCGGTAAGCTGGAAGGGAGACATCATCGACTCCGACACCGCCTACAATCTGATTGCCGCCCTCAACTGCGCGCCGCACGGCGTGCTGGCCATGAGTGCAGAAGTCAAGGGCCTGGTGGAGACGTCTTCCAACCTGGCTTCTGTAAAAATGCTGCCGGACAATATCATCCGCGTGGGCAGCAGCCAGCGCAGCGCAGTGAACTCTGCCCGTAAGTTTGCCGCTCAGCGCTTCGAAGCCTGCTTTGCCCTGGCCGGCGCCGACGTCACCCACGAAGGCGAGTACCCTGGCTGGAAACCCAACACCAAGTCGCCCGTGCTGCACACCACCATAGAGAGCTACCGCAGGCTCTTCGGCGAAGAGCCCATCGTGCGCGCAATACACGCAGGACTGGAGTGCGGACTCTTCCAGGGCAAGTATCCGGACCTGGACATGATATCCTTCGGCCCCACGATTCTGGGCGTTCACTCGCCCGACGAGAGGCTCGAACTGGCTACCGTAGACAAATTCTGGAATCTTTTGATCGATGTTTTGCAACATTTATCATAAAAAAATTCCATTTTCAAATAATTTGTCTATATTTGCAATCCCTTTTCGGGGGAGAGATGCTCGAGTGGCTGAAGAGGCACGCCTGGAAAGCGTGTGTACCCCCAAAGGGTATCGCGAGTTCGAATCT
>CACXHG010000017.1 GCA_902767355.1 uncultured Bacteroidia bacterium | reverse complement strand
CCGGTCTCGCAAGTCTGCTCGATGAGGTACAGCACGCCCTTGGTCACATCGGAGGGGTTGCAGCCCTTGTGCATGGGCACCTTGGAGAGATAATACTCGCGCACATCCTCCACGGTCTTGGCGCCGGGCACCTTGCCGGCATTTAGATATTGCACGTATAGCCCCTTGACAGGGTCGCTCCAAAGCGGTCCGTCCAGGAAGTTGCCGGGGCAGATGCCGTTGACCTTGATGCGGTAGGGAGCCAGCTCCAGGGCGAAGGACTGCACCAGACCCAGGCCGCCGAACTTGCTGCCGGCGTATGCGAAATTGGCCTTGCTGCCCTCCAGTCCGCTCTTGGAGTTGATCTGGATAATGTCGCCGAAGCGCTCGGGGTCGTATTTGTTCTGGACCTTCATGACAGGGCTGACCACCTTGGCGCAATAGAAGAAGCCGTGGTAGTTGATCCTGGTCACCAGGTCGAACTTTTCGGGAACCATCTGGGTCAGGTCGCCTGCGATGGCGATGCCGGCGTTGCTCACAAAGCAGTCCACGCCGCCGAACTTGCACACGGTGTCCTTCACAAGGGCCTGCAGGCAATTGATGTCGGTCACATCGGTCTTGAAGAAGGTCACCCGATTGTTCTTGCACAGGGAGTTCAGGTTTGCGGCCGTGGCCTCGCCGGTAGCCTCGTTAAGGTCGGCCACCACCACATTCGCACCCTCGGCCACCAGGCAGCGGGCGATACCCTCGCCAAAGCCCTGGGCGGCGCCGGTTACGATGAAAACCTTGTTCTCGGCGCGGCCGTGGCTGCCGGCAGCACTCACCTTGCGGCGGTAATTCTCTACCTCCCAGTTGTCTATGAAATCTATCTGGGCGGGGGTCATGGGGTGCTCACCGCCAAAAGCGGCGGCATAGCTGGCCACCTTCATGCAGTCGGTAAAGACCTCTGCGATGATGCCGGCGCCCTTGGCGTTGTCGCCCACGCAAAGCAGGCCCACGCCGGCGACGGCGATGACCTTGGGAGTATAACCCCGCTCGGCCACATATTTCTCAATGGCGGCCTCGGCGGCGGCAATCTTTTCCGCAGCGTCGGCGCCGCTTATGTAAAGATAGGCGGACTTGCAATACACGATGCCGTCCGGGGTGAAAGGCTTGGCAACCCGGCTGAACGCAGCCTCGCTGCCGATAAACTCATCTACCAGGGCGTTCTTGACCACCTTGACAATCTTGTCGCCGCGGCCGCCTCTGGAAAGGATGGCGCGTATGGCGGGCACAACTTCCATTGCACAGTCGCACACTTCGGTGGCAGTCTCGTCCAGCGGTTTCACGCGGGCCTGGATCTTGGAAAGCATGTCGGCATAGATGGCGTCTATCTCGGCCACAGTGTCGGCACCCACGAAAACTCCGTGATTCTGAAGCATGATGACCTTGGGCTCATGGCCGCGGGCGGCCTTGAAGGCCTTGATGCAGTCGTAAACCTTCTTGAAAAGGGTGTAGCCGGGGTCGGTATAGGGCACGAACAGGGTGTCCTCGCCAAAGAGTTCGCTGCAGACGGCGGCCGCATTGTTGGAGCACATCACGCCGTTGACCGCCGTGGGATGCAGATGCACAATGAAGCGCGCACTCATGGCGTTGTGCAGGGAGGTTTCTACCGAAGGGCGGCGGCCCTTGGTGATGCAGGCCGCTGCCAGGTCGTTCTTCACCTGGTCTTCGCGCTGGGCCGGGTCGCTGCTATAGACCTTTTCTCCCATCTGGTTCAGGAGACTGCGGTCCAGGATGGCAAAACCGTCTTCGTCTATGGTGGCCAGGGCATGTCCGCTGGCTTTGACCCAGAGGCGGTCGCTGTCTTTATACGAGGTGTTTCCGCCGCCGGCAATCACAAAGCGGCTGTCGCTGCCATACCTGCGGGACACCTCTATAAGTTGCTCTATTTCTTTCATTTAATGGTCTCTTTAATAATCTTGTCACCCATGAGGATGAACTTTTCTCTATATTCCGGTCTGGGACGGCCGTCGGCGTCCAGATAGCCTTCGAAACCGTCGGCCACCAGCTTCTGATGGGCCGCGGTGATGCAGGCGCCCCAATAATTGAGCTGCTTGAGGCGGGGAGTGAGGTCCACGCCGCCGCGGGCCGCAAGCTTGATGGGCTCCATCGCCGGGGTGTTGTGCTCGCTGCCGAAAGTCACCACAAAGCCCTGACTCCAAAGATATTGGGCATAACGCTCGAGAACCTCCACGCTGTTGCGGGTGGTGATAAATTCGGCGCTGTAGAAGCCGCGCCCCTTGAGCGTGGCGGCAGCCTTCTCCAGGTCGCCCTCAAAGTCGGTGAAACCGCCCTTGGTATCGTCGGCCAGGAAGGGATAGGTGGGAATGCCGCCGGCAGCCAGGATAATCTGGCGCACCGTGTCCATGGGCAGGAAAGCCTCCGGCGTCTCGGGCACGAAAGCCGCGCCGCCCGCCTTGAGCAGGTTGGAGCGGATCTCGTTCTCTACCTTGGCATCGTCTGCCACATCGCTCTTGAGGGCCTTTCCGCCAAAGAGCTTCTGGTAAAATGCCAGCTGGGCCTCGGGCTCGGGACACAGGCGCACCACTGCCAGACGTATGGCCTTGGCCAGATGGCGCTCGCGCACGCTGCCCATGGTCAGCTGAGACTTGATGCTCTCGTAGTCGAAGCCGAAGTCACAGCCCAGGGCCGAGAAAAGCCCGGCTACCTTGGCGCACATGGCAGCCACCTGGCGGTTGGACTCCTCCTTGACGGCGGCCAGCTGCCGGGCAGGTTCTCCGGAGAGTATAACCGGAAAAGCCAGACCCTTACCGCTGATATAGGTTCGGCCGGGATTGTTGGGGTCGTTGACCCTGACTCCGGCGGCCTGGTCCTCGCTGTTGAGGGAGATGAACTCTATGTTGAAGAGCGGATACAGGCCGTGGGCGCGGGTTTCGCGGTCCCAGGCGGCATATCCGTCCATAGAGTAAAAGTCGTTGATACCTACAACCTTGACCCCCTGCTCTGCGGCCATCTTGACGGCTTGAGACACGGAGTCAAAGGCACTGAACGAATAAGGAGTATGGAGGTGTGCGTTTACATCGCAGACCTCCATATCCTTAAGTTTATCATAATCTGTATTCTGCATATTAAACACCCTTCTTTGCGCGGGCCTGCAGCTCTGCGTTGGTCAGATTTGCGGTGGGTGTGTAGCCTGCGATGGGCGCGATGCGCTCGTGGTAAGCATCCACAAACCATTCGGGCTGAGGGAAGAAGGCCTCTTCGAGCTCGTGGCAGGGGGTGATCCAGTTGCGGCTGCCGAGCACTACCGGAGCTGCGTCCAGATAGTCGAAGCAGAAGCTTGCGATGTTGGCTGCCAGGTCGTT